>REEL01000104.1 GCA_007695095.1 Chitinophagaceae bacterium
CAGCTCTACCAAGGATTCGATGTGTTCAAGAAGAGCATCGTAGTAATTAATCCAGATTTCGTTCACGGTTCTCTTTGCTTCGAGTAGTTCAAGTAGTGAAACTTCACCCTGCTGATAGCTGAATGCAACGGCATCCCTTACTCTATCTGCGCCTGCCAGTATGCCTTCGGTAAAGATGTTTTTTATAAATTACTTATTGAGATGATTTTCTCTCTTACATCATCATTAAAATCTTTCAGATCATTAATTGTGATGACATTATCTGCTAACTGTGCTGCAAGGATTAACAAATATTTTGATCCGCTCATGTAATCATACCGCCGCCCGATGTGTTTGTCATGCTCATTAATTGCAGCATACACTTTATGATATGCCTCCCTGTTATCCAGTTTATCGCTTTTCCATTTTTCAATCAAACCATCAACTTTTTTAAGGCCATTAACAAACTCTTTTTGTAAACCTTTTTCAATAACTTGCCTGGCAATTTTCTTTTGAGATTTGGGGAGTTCAAAATACATAGCATCATTTTTAGCGTTTTTTAATTCTTTACACCCTTATACAAATTTATAATAGTCGCTCTTTTAACTGGTCTTTCCAGAGAATAAATCCTTTTTTGTCTTCCGTATAGTCATGGATAATTCTGCTGAAATTTTCGGGTTGCTTTTCAAGAAAAGCTTGTCTTCCTTTATTTCTGATAAGATTTAAGTCATGGTTTATTGATTGTAATTTTTGCGATAGTGATATTGTGTTTTTGTCAACATGCCACATATATGTAGCTTCTTCAGTGTCCAGTGTTTCCAAAACAACATGATATTGTGCAGTTCCGGAAAGCAGGAAAACGAAAGAGAATGGATTCAACACAAACCGGAGTTTTAAAATAGAACTTTCATGTTTTGAAGCTAAATAACTTAAATGCCTGTAATGCTTGACGTTTTCATTTTCTAACAGGTCATTCAGCAATTGATCTTCTGTATCATAAAATTGTTTTCCATTTTGTCCTTCCTGCACTTTGTTTAAATCCAATAAATTGTCTTCCTCATCTGCAGTAAGTTTCTTGCCAAGAATTCCTTTTTCGATGAACTTGAATTTTACACTCTCAATAACTTCCTGATTGATTTTTTTCAAATCATCTGATGTAGCCATTTGAGAAACCAACAAACCTTTTTCAAATTCAGCAAAAATGTTTGCCTCCACATATTTTGACTTTAGAACCTTGGAAAAATACGGCTTGAGGACATCAAACTCGGGCCTGGCCTCATTGTTTTCTATTTCATATTCAAGCTCTGTTTTTATATCAGAGATAGTGTGACTAAATGCAATTGCACCATACCGGAAATCTAATTTGTTAATGGGAACCTTAATCTTTTTATCAACAATAAATGTATCTATGGCAGGGCTTTCAATACTCTCTGCATCATCAAACAAAGTGGCCTGTTTGTCAAGATGGCGGTAATATGTATTTCTTTTCAGGAATAAGCGGTTCAGGTAATCAATCTTGCTGTCCCTGTAATCATAGATAAGCGGAGTTATTTCAGATCGCTGAACACGGCCAATATACTGTATGAGCTTTCCTTTAAAGGAAAAAGGATAGACAAGGAAAAGACAGGATGCGTTTTGCAAATCTATGCCCTCACCAAAAAATTGACCGGTTGAAATCAGTACCTGATAATTACCACTTTTTAATTGTTTCCATTTGATTTTCCGGTTGTTTTCTGAATCGTCTCCGCTTAAGGTAACCGTTTCAAAGGATTGCTTGAGAAATTGATGAAGTGTGTCAATATGTTCTTTGCGTTCGGTGATAATGACAGCCTTTCTTCCTTTATTGAGTTCTCCGGCAACATCTCCAAGGATTAATTTATTTCTGCTTGTATCATGGACTAAGACTTTTGATAAAGTTTCGAAAGTGTCAGTTTTTGAATTAAAAGGAACAAAAAGAGATGTTTCTCTCACAACTACTCTTGCCCGTTTGAATTCCTCTATTTCATGAGGCTTAATATCTGCTATTATTTCTCCAAGATGAATAAATATGATTTTCTCATCATTAGCTTTTCGAAAAGGTGTTGCAGTCAATCCGTATTGATAAAAAGACAAAAGTTTTGAAATAGTATTTCGATAAGTTAAAGCAGGAATATGGTGGCATTCATCAACGATAATTGTTCCAAATGACCGGGCAAATTCATGTGAATCCTGATTTTCAAGATATTTCCCTAAACTCTGTATCATTGCTACAGTTATATTTTTTCCCGTTTTGGATTTTCCTTGACCAATCTTTCCAATTTCTTTTTTTGGAATTCCCAAAAATGCCTGAATGCTTTCTGTCCATTGTTCCAGTAGTTGCTTTCGATGTACAATAATTAAAGCAGGTTGTTTTTTTTCGGCAATAATTTTCAATCCAATGACTGTTTTCCCTGAACCCGGAGGTGCAGTTATTACACCAAAATCTTTGCGGGAAACGACTTCTATTACAGATTTCTGATGAGACCTTAAACTTAAATTCATTGTGAACCTGACAGCTTTGTGCTTTATTCTTTCATCTTTAAAATCAAAATCTATGTTTTGCTGTTTGCAGTAGCGAAGTAGTTTTCCTATAAAACCTCTTGGAATGATTACTTCATGTTCCGTTTCCTCTATAAAACGGAAATACCGCCCGGTTCCCCAGGTATTCCTTCCGGAATTTTTCTTGATGAAATATTCCGAATTCGCAAAGTTTAATTCCTCTTTTAGATAATTGGTAAGTTCTGGAGACATGCCTGAACGGTTGAGACTAACAACATTATTGAGTTTTATATGGAGTTTTTTAGAATAGGTGTTGGCTGAAACATATTCAGAAACAGTGTTATTAGAGATTGATACATAAATCTTATCGAGATGGGTAGTTGATACACGTTTAATGGAGGATAAAAACTCCCATTGGTTTTGATATGGATTTAACTGCTCGTCCACGAAGCAACTATTGCCTTTTTTCAAAGCCGGTTGGTGAAGTGGTAATGCGATTAAATTGCCCAATCCTTTTCCCGAATGGAAATTCTGATTAGGAAAAAGCCTGTCAAAACTGGAATTTTTATCGAATATTGAAAAAATACCGGCTTGTTCGAGTAGTGAAATCAGAATCTTACGACTCTTGATTGCAGGATAGGGTTTGTCAAAGAATATCCAGACATGCCCTCCTTTTCCCGAACGTGAACGTTCCAGGTAAGCGGGAATACCTTTTTCTTTACAAATTTTAAGGAATTTAATGCATTCTTTAGCCCAATTATCTTTATCAAAATCTGCTGCAATAAACCATGATGTGTTATTTTGCAGTAATGGATAAATGCCAATTAGTTGTTCGCCTTTGAAATGTTTCAAAAGCTGTTTATCATTAAGTGGTAGGTAGGATTTATCTTTATAATCTTTGAATGTGCCACCATTCATCCTGTGTAATCTGTACATGTATGGGTCGTAATAATATGCAGGCATGTAACCGCTCTTCTTACCTTTTTCCCAGCGAATAGCAAATACATCCTCCCTGCCTTTGAAGAGGCTTTTGAATAAGTTAAATTTTTCATTTGATGAATATTGGTTCATGCTCCTTGAACTTTTGGAATTGAGGATTAAATTTAAGTATTGTTTACCAAACACTTTATCCGACATTTATCCGACATTTATCCGACATTTATCCGACATTTTTTACAATTATTATCCAGTATATAGCATATAACGAGTATTTTTTTTCTCACCTGTTTTTTTGATTAACCTTTTTGAAAGTAAATCATTCAAATCCCGCAGTGCAGTTCTGTCTGTAATATTAAACATTGACTTGTATTCACTATTTGTAATTGATTTTTGTGTTTTTAAGTACTGAATTGCTTTTATTTGTCTCTTGTTCAGTTCTATGTTTTTAAGTGGTTCTTCGGTAAAACGATTTTTGTATATTTTACTTAGAAAACCACCCTGTTCTTCTTTAAGTAATGGTTCCTTCAGGCCTAATTTTTTACAAGCTTCAATAATTTTGATCGTTCCTCGTCCCCATGAGTCAATATAGCCCGCTTTGAAACATGTGTCCGCAATCAATGGATTTCTTGGTTTGGAGCGGTGTACTTTCTTTAAATCTTCTTCAGTAATTCCTTCCGGCAAGCTACCATCATTCCAAACACTGAAATTGTCGTCATATAAACGGATTTGGGTTGGCGCACCCATATAATCACGGTGAACCAAAGCGTTCAGTATCATCTCCCGAACAGCATCAACCGGGTATTCATCCCGTTCCACTCGTTGCATTCCCATGAAATCAATCGGGTGAATAAAAAATTTGGCATTAAGCATCTCCCCAATACGGTCTTTGAGTTGGACCAAGTTGCCTTCTATTACCTCATGAAATTTCAAGTCGGCATCCGTCTCTCCGAACTTACCTATTTTGACAGCCATATTCGGGTAAAATTTTCCGGGATCTTTTCCGAATAAGACTACGGCAGCTCTTTTTAAATGTCCGTTTTCGAGCAGTCGTAATTTTTCAAGTAATTCCCGAATACTGATATCATCCTCAACATTAATCCTTTTAGCGATTCGTGCATCTTTCAGGAATTGCTTAATGCCGGATTCATCAATGTCATTTACAGAAGCTCTTTGTTCGGGAATATCATCCCAGGTCTTTCCGGTACGTTTCAAGATGAACTCATTCAATGCCAGTCCCTTTATTTCCTGTAAAGTACTTCCAGTACGCACGTAATATTTGCCTCTTACGGAAATAGGCACATCATAACGAGGAACGATGATTTCAAGATAGTGCTTGTCGTTTTCTTCAATCAGATTTATCTCTGCATATACGCCAAGAATATCACGGAATTTGTTTGGCAATTCTTCCAAAAGTTTGTCGTGATTGTCTAAACCTGTTACCTTGCCTTTATTGTCAATGCCAACATACAGTGTGCCACCGCTTGCATTGGCAAAGCCGCAAATCCACTTTAGGTATTCGTCTCTCCAATTGGCTTTATATTCTATGTTTTGATTTTCTTT
>REEL01000105.1 GCA_007695095.1 Chitinophagaceae bacterium
TTCCTGCCGGTAAACCGGTTGCTGTTGCAGCATTCATGGTTGAATCGCCGTTCCAAATAAAATTGTATGGAGCGGTACCGCCGCTTGCGATAACAGTTGCCTGGCCGTCGTGTTCACCAAAACAAGAAACGTTTGAAGAAGAAATTGATACAGTTAAGGGAGTAGATGACTCCTGAACAACTGCAGTTGCAGTAACAGTGCAATTGAAAGAATCTGTTACCAGAACCTGATATGAGCCCGATTGTAAATTTTGGATTGAATCAGTACTTAAATTAGAGTCATTATTCCATATGAAAGCATAAGGCTCTGTTCCACCGGAAACTTCCACACTTGCAGAGCCATCGCTATATCCAAAACAACTCACAGGTGTTGCCTGTGTAGATAAAGTCATAGGGTCATGGTGATGAACAATAACTGTATCAAATACAGGTGGACAAGAAGGGTAAAATCCGTCTCTTGCTTCCAAGGTATAAATTCCGGGTGCAGGTGCGAGAAATGTATCGTCAGAGCCGACAAGATTCCCATTGCTATCTCTCCAAAAGAAAGTGTAATTGCCATCACTACCGTGTATCTGGCTATTAAGCAGTACGCCTGAAGCTCCCGGACAAAAAATAGCAGGGTTAGGGGTAATCTCAACTGAAAGGTCATTCACTACATTAACTCTTACTGTGTCACATATTGGGAAAGCCGGTGAACAGACTCCTCCATATATCTGTCCACAAACCAGATAATCTACATAAGCAGGTGCATTAGCGTCCGGGATAAAAGTTGTTTGACTACACCCGGATGTGCAAGTCAGGTATTGATTATAGATTTGATTAGGTGATGTTATATCGGTCCAGGTAATTGTATTTTCTTGGAAACCTGTAACTTCTAAATCTACTGTGCATCCGTCTCTTGTAGTATCTTCCATAGGAAAAACGGGACCCGGAATTGAAGTGATTTGATAAGTATTTTGATTTGCCCCGGGTTTACAAAAAGTCAAAATATGTGGCCCGCCGGTTAAGCAAATTGGTTCTGTGATAGGGATTTGAGGGCCACAATCTACTTGATAATACAATGCTCCGGGTGGTTCTGCACCTGATGCAATTCCGAAATGCAAACCAACAGCCAAAGAATCAAGTGTTACTTCAAAAGAAACACATCTGTCAGGAAAGCTTGTACCGCAACAATTTCCTTGTCTGGAAACTTGAGGGGAGATATACACACCTGCCGGATCACCGGTTAAATCAGCTATGAAATGAGGAGTTATAGAATCACAAAAAGGAGATTGCCCATATAAATCTTGTTTATTTGCAAAAGTTATAAGAACTATCAAGATAAATGTAAAGCATCTAACCATATTTTATTCATACGTTGTAAATGGGATATAGTTACTTAATTCAGGAGGGTTAAAAAAGTAAGAGAGCATAAAAGTCTCGGTTTTATGCAATTATAAGACTGTAAAATTAGGTTTCAGTTTTAATCAATTTTCATAAAAACAATAATTTTTATTAGGGGCTATAAACTTTCTGTATTTTTATCAATCAGGAAAATAAAGTATGTCAAACTGAACTAAATTTTCTTGATTGTAATAAAGTGAAAATATTTAATGTTATGCAAAACAAAATCCTTGTAGTTGAAGATGATCAAAGGGTTTCGTCTATTATCAAAAGAGGCTTGGAAGAAAACGGTTATGAAGTGCAACAGGCTTGGAATGGTTTGAGCGGAAAAGAAATGCTTCAAAATAATCTTTTCGACCTGGCTATCGTGGATATTGTCATGCCGGAAATGAATGGACTGGATTTGTGTGCTGCAATCAGAAAAGAAAAACCCAACTTCCCCATCATTATGTTAACGGCTCTTGGCACTACTGATGACAAAGTGGAAGGTTTTGATGCCGGAGCGGATGATTATCTTGTTAAACCATTTGATCTCAGGGAATTGCTTGCTCGCATTAAAGTGCTGCTCAAAAGAACCCGGCGACCTGTAGAAAAGGAAATTACCAAATTGGAGTATGCTGATATGCATCTGGATATCAACCGAAAAACCTTATTCAGATCAGGAAAAGAAATTACACTTACGCCAAAAGAATTTAGCCTGCTCATGTTCATGATGAAAAATCCGGAGCGGGTATTATCCAGAAAAGAAATATCCAAAAAAGTATGGGACATGGATTTTGATACAGGCACTAATTTTATAGATGTGTACATAAATTACCTGCGAAAAAAAGTGGATCGTGACTTTGAACAAAAGCTTCTTCACACAAAACCAGGAATGGGATTTATTCTAAAAAAAGACAATTAATGCAAATCCAAAATAAACTCACATTGATGTTTACGGCTATAGCCGGTGGTTTGCTCTTGCTGTTTTCTATAGCCATTTATATCACTTATGCAGAAAACCGGGAAGAGGAGTTTTTTAAACAGGTGCGGATTCAAGCGTTGACTAAAGCCAATATACTGCTGGATGCAAAAGTAGAACCTGAAGTGATTCAAACCATTTACCTGAATACCAGGAATGCAATGTTTCAGGAAGAAATTGCTATTTATGATACGGCATTTAACCTGCTTTATCATGATGCAATTCACATTGATATTGTAAAAGAAACACCTGAAATGATTCAGGAAATCAGAGAGAAAGGAGAGATTCGTTTTTTCGAAGATAAATGGCATGTTATAGGATTCAGTTATTTCCACGAAGGGGAAGAATATGTGATTACGGCAGCAGCACGTGATGTTTATGGCATACAAAGTCTGCAAAACCTTGGATATGCTTTGACAGTTGCCTTTTTTGCAGTAATTATTCTGATATTTTTCGGAGGACGTTTTTTTGCAAGACAAGCGCTGAAACCGGTATCGGAATTGGTTGATAATGTTGAAGAAATTACAGCCACAAATCTTGATTTACGCGTAAAAGAAGGGAACGGTAAAGATGAAATTGCTGAACTTGCTATCACTTTTAACCGAATGCTGGAACGTCTGGATAGCGCATTTGAGCAACAAAAAAATGTGGTTTCAAATATCGCTCATGAAATCAGAAATCCTTTGGCGGCAATGATTGCAGAATTAGAACTTGCCGAGAGCCGGGAAAGAAAAAGTGAAGAATACCGTCAGGCTATAGCGTTTGCACTTAATGATGCAAAAAATCTTTCAAAATTGGTTTCCGGTTTATTGGATATGGCTAAAGCGGATTATGATGAAACAGAAATTACATTCAAATCTGACAGAATAGACGAAGTGTTGATGGATGCTATTGCCGAACTCAGAAAAAACCACAGTGATTTTCTGGTAGATATAACTATAGACGAATCAGTTGAAGATGAATCACAAATGATGGTAAAGGGGAATGCATATTTGTTAAAAACAGCTTTTATAAATTTGATGGACAATGCCTGTAAGTTTTCTAATGATAAACGATGCGAAGTTGAAATTTCAGCTAATGAGCACTATTGTTCAATAGCCTTTATTGATAATGGTCCCGGAATAGTTAAAGATGATCTACCTAATGTATTCTCTACTTTTTATAGAGGAAAAACCGTACAGAAGAATAATGGTTACGGTATCGGGCTTTCACTTGTTAAAAAAATCATTGACCTTCACAAAGGCAATATCACCGTACATTCTGAAAAAGGCAAAGGGAGTGTGTTTACGGTGGAGTTGAGGGTGGGGTAGTTTGATCTAAAAAAGGTGGTCTGTTAATCTTTAGTCAAATCACAAGCAGAAAATAAATACCTGATTATCTATTCTTTTTTCGGACTTGCCTTACTATTCTTAGAATGTAATCTTCAAAAGTTTCTTCTTCATGCATTGGAAGACTTTCTAATGATGAAGCAAAAGAATCTAACAAATTATCATATTGGGTAAATATTTTAGTCAATTGCTTTTCATCACCGGTTTCCCAGTATCTACCTTCATCTAACATTCGAAAATCATCAAGGTATTTTTTACTCAAATACTTAAACAGGTGTATGATAAATTTATGTGTTTCAATACCGGCAAACTGGGTTTTAACAGAATTCATGTACAGGTAATCTTTTTCCGGTTTTTGCTTAGCTTTACCCCATAGCATCAAATTTGCACTGTTGCTCATTCTGCCATTAGACAAAAACTCAATCGGAATTGTTTCACATTCGGGTGGTGTGAAACTGATTCCATAAACCTCATCGTCGTGCTCTTCTTTATCTGTTGAATTTTCCGGAAAATCAGTCTGATAGACCGCATATGGCCATTTATGTACTTCAGCTATTTCCCTTACTTCTTCTATCAATTCCGGCAGAGAAGCATTTTTCCTGAATTTTCCGCTATAGTGTATGGATAAACCCATCTAATTGGATTGTTTATTAAATGAGCAATACTAATCTGCAAGGTAAAAATATGCAAGCCTTCTTTCAAGATATGAACAATTGCTTGTAATATTGTTATAAAAAGATGTTTGTGATAAAACCTCTCCAATTCCGGAAGCATAATAAGTATTAAAAGTATGTGTTGGGTTGCAAGCAGTAAAATCAGTTCCATCCGGTCTGAAGTAAGTATTCAAACTTCGCTTTACATCAAAACTACCAGCCGGAACATCAATACTATGATCTGTTTCGTCCATTATAATAAATGAGATATAACTATTTAATTGATCTTCGAATAAATCAAGTGTATCAGAGGAATTGGTATAACTCATCATTATAGTTCCATTTTCTGAAACAAGATAGCCGGTTGAATCCCGAAGTACCTGAGTCCTTTTCATTCCGAAGTAACCTCCTTCATAAATGGCGTAACTATAACCATTAATCAATGTATCTCCTATTAAATAAACGGTATCTTGTTTAGGCTTTATGGTTTCATTTCCAAGACTGTCTATGTTATAAACATCATATACCCAATAACTTCCGGGAGATGTTACAATCTCAAAATGATGAGTGTCAGCAGGGTCTTCATTAACAGGTTTATCCTCTTTTTTACAGGCTGAGAGGAAAATGATAAGCAGAAAAAAGAAATACTTATACATGTTTAAAATTTTAGTTTTTATGTATGTGACAGGAATAGATAAACGCAAACACTTATGTGATATTGTGATTTGTTGATAATGCAATCTTGTTAATTGATACTCATTCTGAAGCAATCCATTTATTAAGAAACAATGAAAAATCTCAAACTCCGAATATCAGGATTTGTTAGAAGTTTCAAAAGCAACGGCAAGCCGGGATTTGGCAGAGATAGTATATAAATGGGATATTCTTGAAAAAGTTGGACAGACTGGAGCGGGTACAGTTAATAAATTGAAACGAAAGGGCTCACAATGGGCTCGAGCTTGGTTCATTGTAATTGCACAATTATTGCACAACAATTGCACAATAATTGCACATTATGCATCATTGATATGCATTAAAATAAAATGGAGTTTAGCATGTTCATTCAGGCATTTGTGATTCGAGTAAAATCATCTTATTTATTATATTTACCCTCTGTTAAAAATTAGAAAAACATTGTTTTTATACAATGCCGTTCTATAAGCGTTTAAAATGTTAAAAGAAAATCAAAACATAGAATATAAAGCCAATTGGAGAGACGAATACCTAAAGT
>REEL01000106.1 GCA_007695095.1 Chitinophagaceae bacterium
CACTATAATCCATCAAGAAGGCTGTTCCACTTGCATCTGACTTTAAAGTCAGGTTCGAAGCAGCTGTAAATACAGCATCCTGCTCAATAATTATACTATTGCGAACGGATGCATTTGCCGGTAAACCCGCAAATTGTACAAAAGTAACGCCTACAGGATTATTCATTACGATATCATAAAAGTCGGTAGTTCCTAAAACTTCCTGACTGGCTGTACCGTCAAAATGAAAAGTTCCACCAATTTCCGCTAGTCCGTCATTTATCAAGTCACCGGTCAGATAAATGTCCCCCTGATTAAGGGTCGAACCACTGTTTAGTTGTTCAAAGTCTCCGTTAACACGCATACTTGTATTTGGTAAAATTGTGATGGTAGCTCCATCATTGTAAAGTTTTGCCGTTTGTGCAAAAGATGAGAAAGTTAGTGATAAAAAGAATAGAAATAAAAAAGTTAATTTAGGTATAAGCATCATTTTAATTTTAAAAGTTTTCAAAGAATCTGAGATTAAAGTAAAATCAGCCTTACTAAATTGCAAATTTATTTATACAAATTAAAGTCTAAATTAAATCATAACTTACATGCCCGAATTGTTGTTTTTATATTTTTTGTCCCTATTTATAATAGTTAAATATTGTCACATAAATCCGTAAATTTTATATTTACGTCCTGTTAATACAAATAAAGTTCATTGTAAGATGTAAATATACTTTATTTAGAACTCTTATGATGCTGATTGTTTAAGTATTGAGAAATTAAAATAAAATAATATGAAAAAAGCAAGTACTGATTTGTTTGACTTAATTAAGTCAATGAATATGCAGGAAAAAAGGTATTTTAAGCTCTTTGCTTCAAAACAAAGTGGGACTAAAAATTACATTTTAATTTATGATGCGATTGCAAAGCAAAATACTTACGATGAACAAGCTATAAAGAAGCAGTTTTCAAGCCACCGCTTTATAATACAATTTGCCAGGGCTAAAAATTATTTATATAGCTTGATAATAAACTCTCTTGTTGCTTTTCACTCTGATGACAATATAGAGAACAGTCTTTTAAATAATATGCAACAAATTTCAATTTTGGTCGACAAAGGATTGTTAAAGCAGGCTCATAAGTTGTTATTAGTCAGCAAAAGGATAGCGGAAGAATATGAACACTTTGAAATACTTTTAAAGCTAATAGAAAAAGAAAGGTCTTTAGTGTTTAGGTTATATTATAAAAATGATAGTATTCTAAAGCTGCAAAGTATATCCAGTGAGATAGAGGACGTATTAATCAAAATAAAATTGTCAAATGAGTATAGGGAAATCTGGCAATTAAATACTGCTTATTCTCAAAATTTGGGAGGTATAAGGTCGAATATAGATAGAGAAAATTTTTTAAAAAAAATAATTAACCCTGAAAAGAGGATATCACCTAAGGATAATGATTTTGTTAATAGTAGTGTAAGAATAAAAGTTTACTATCATCAATCATGTGGGGTTTATTATGAGATTTTAAATGATTACAATAAAAGTTTAGTTCATAGGATTGAATCTGTAAAGATCCTTGAGGAGAATAAAAAAGTTATAGAAGATAATGCACGTGCATATTTTATATGCCTTCAAAATTCAATTATGATCTTAATGGCTCTTTACCATTTTGAAGAGGCACTCAGATATATAGAAAAAGCAAAAAATGCATTTAGAGAATATCAGGGTATATCATCAGAGGAGTATAGAAGCATATATGTCTATGAAACTGATTACTATGTTCAAACCGGTAAATTTGAAATAGGATATGAAATGATTAAAGTTATAAATAATGACATCGAGAGTGTCGAAATCAGTCAGAGAGATAAGGCGTTTATATATTTTAACTTTTCCATAATATGCCTTGGAGTTGAAAATTATGATGAAGGATTATATTTTTTGAATAAAGTTTTAAATGAAACGATGAACTATCTTGATAGTGAAACCTACTCGGTAGCCTTGTTATTGAATATTATTTTTCATTATGAACTGAAGAATAATCGATTAATTGATTATTTAGTAAGTAATACTTACAGACAATTGTTAAAAAGAAAGTCTTTGCACAATGTTGAAAAAGCATTTTTAAATTTTATTCGAAAAAAGCTCCCTAAAGTTACTAATAATATAGAGTTGAAACACTCATTTGAAGTATTGAAAACAGAATTAGAAAAAATGACTAAGAACCAAAACGACAAAAGAATATTGCAGCAATTTGATTTTATTAGTTGGTTGGAATCGAAAGTAACAGACAATTCGTTTTCAGATATTCTAGATCGAAAAAAAATCTAAAATAGGTGTTTAGCGATTGTTTTATATATTTTTCAATTTTAGAATTGTAATTTTGAATTGCTTTCTTATTCCCTTTATATTGGCTGTTTGAGGGTTTTTTCTAGATTAGAAATGTAATTTAGTTGTTTAAGTTTGTTTGACTTATTGTATGCATACTGCGAAATTAGACTATTGAAAGTCATAATTTGGATTTGAGTTTATAAGAATATAACCCAAATTAAAGAAGTACAAACAACCTAATCAACATGATAAGAAGAAGTTTTATCCTTTTCACTAGTCTTTATTTATTTTTTATTCAAGATATTATGGCAACCCATGTTGCCGGTGGCGAAATAACTTATACTTGTCTGGGGAATAATGAATACGAAGTTACACTGACTTTTTATAGAGATTGTGCTCAGGGAACTGCTCCATTTCCGGCTTCGCCAACAATTAGGATTTACAATTCTAATGGAGCTCAGCTACAAACTCTTTCGTTAAGTGGAACCGGAGTTACAACAATTCAACCAACTCCTCCGGGACCATGTACTCAAACTTTGTCTAATGTTTGTTTAGAGGCGCAAGAGTTTACCGGCATAGTAGTTTTACCTCCCATACCGGGAGGGTATAAGTTGGGATATGAGATATGTTGTAGAAATCATTCCATTACCAATGGACCTCCTTCTAGAGCTGCATATACTACCTCTATACCGGACATTTCTCTTGCACAATGTAATTCAAATCCAGTTTTCAATGAATGGCCTCCTGTATATATTTGTCAGGGCTTTGATTTAGAGTTCGATCATAGTGCGACAGATGCAGATAATGATTCTTTAGTTTATAGAATATGTGAGCCATTAGAAAGGGTAGAGCCTGATGTACCATATGCATTTACTGCTCCTTATACATGGCAGGATCCGATAAACGGAGGCTTAAGTATAGATCCACAAACCGGTTTATTAACCGGGAATCCACCCGGTTTAGGGCAGTTTGTAGTAGGTGTTTGTGTAGATGAGTATAGGAATGGTCAATTGATTTCTACGGTGAGCAGAGACTTTCAGTTTAATGTAGTTCATTGTGAAAATGTAACAAATGCTTCTGCATTGTCAGCATTAACTGATTGCACAACTTCAGAAGTTAGCTTTTTTAATAATAGCTCAGGAGATATAGTGAGTTATTTATGGGATTTTGGCGATGGAAATACTTCGACGCTTGAAAACCCTGTACATAATTATGCTGATACAGGATCTTATCAGGTAACCCTTATCACTTATTCTGCAAACTCACTGTGTAATGATACATCTACTAATATAGTTGCTACTGTTGAACCATGCAAGCCTTGTGGAATGGAAATTACTACAAGCACAAACCCGGCTGATTGCCAACCCGGTGGTTGTGTAAGAGTTACTTGTGTAGTTCCTTGCGCAGATTGCCCAACAAGTGTTCAAATTCAATGTGGTGGAATTTCTTCTACAACCGGTGGCTGCGGAGGGACTACAAATATAGGTGGAGGAAACTCACCTTGTACTTCAAATTGTGGAGGCTGTGTTGTCAATTGTGGAGGAATAAACCTGCATGACATACCTTCAGTAAATTGTACATATACACCAACAGTAGACTGTATTGGAGGAGTTAGTTCTACGGCTGATGGAACCATAAGAACAATTGTGTATTCTGATTATATTAATGCCGTATTGGGAGATGCAACGGTTAATATTACAGGAGGAACACCTCCTTATTCAATACAATGGGTTACAACTCCAACTCAGACCGGACCAACAGCAACAGATTTGAGTGTAGGTTGCTACACAGTTATTGTAACAGATGCAAATGGTTGTGTTGCAGTTGATTTAGCCTGTGTTTCCGGAAATTCTGATATAGTACCCAATTTAAGTAAATCAGATGTAACTGCATGTGGACTGAATAATGGTACAGCTACTGTAAATCCAACAGGAGGAAGTGGAAACTATACTTATGAATGGTTGCCCGGTGGGCAGACCTCACAAACAGTAAACGGGCTTGCCCCGGGAAGTTATACAGTAATCATAGATGATGGAAGTAATTGTCCTTATGTGGAGAATTTTATAATTGAGGATGTTGTAAATATAGATATAAATTTGAATATAACGGATATTCTTTGTCCCGGTGATTCTACAGGAGCAGTTCAAACAGTAGTAAGTGGTGGTTCTCCACCGTATACTTATACCTGGAATACTTCCCCATCTCAAAATACTGCAAACGTAAGTGGACTAACTGCAGGATTTTATACAGTTACGGTTACAGATTCAGATGGTTGTATTGGGGTTCAATCTTTAACTATAAATGAAACACCTGCTTTTAACATTACTCCAAATGGAAGTACTCTGAATTGTAATGGTGATAATAATGGGTTAGCTACTGTTAGTGTAACAGGAGGTACAGCTCCATATAGTTTTAGTTGGAATACAAGTCCTCAGCAATTTACCCAAACAGCAACCGGACTTGGTGCAGGTAATTATGATGTTGTTATTTCAGATGCAAATAATTGTGAAATTACACAGAGTGTAACAGTCAATCAGCCTAATATAATTGATATTGATTTAGTAGACATAAGTACCGGTGGGTGCAGTGGAAATTTTATTGGTGAAGCAGAAGTATTTTCTACCGGTGGCACATTACCTCATTCTTATTCTTGGTGTAATGGACAGACATCTAATATAGCTACGAATATACCTCCGGGTAGTTGGTGTACACTGACATTAACGGATGCAAATGGTTGCATACGTGTTGATTCAATTTTATTGGAAGATTTTGGAGTGATGAATCCTGTAGTATCAAGTACAGATATGTGTGCAGGAGCAAATGATGCTACTGCAACTGTAAATCCTAATGGCGGACAGGGCCCTTTTACATTTTTATGGTCAGGCGGTCAAACTACCCAAACTATTGCCGGACTTAGTGCCGGTACTTATTCAGTAACTATAACTGATGCGAATGGGTGCATTGAGGTTGACTCTGTTAACGTACAAGACTCGCCGCCATTAAACCTAAATGTATTGACTGACCCGGGTAGTTGTAATTCGGGGGATGGAACAGTTGAAGTTTTAGTTAGTGGTGGTACTTCGCCTTATACATTTACATGGCCTACCGGAGATACAACTCAAATTGTCAATAACTTAGAAGATAGCACTTATCTTATTTGGGTTTGGGATGCTAATAATTGTTTTGATACTATATCCGCTACTATTATTTCTGATCCATGTGGCCCGACTGTTACTGTTGAAGCAACTCCGGATACTATATGTCTTGGAGAATGTACTGCTTTATCTGCGAGTGCTATTGAAGGGGACCCTCCCTATGACTTTATTTGGAACAACAATGTTCCTAATGGACCCGGCCCACATACTGTTTGTCCGGTTATTACTACTACCTATCAAGTGATAGCTATTGATAGCTTAAACAATCAGGATACGACTCAGGTGACAGTACATGTAAATGAATTACCAAATATAATTACAAACATAGATACTACTATTTGTTTTGGCAGCCCAATAAATTTATTTGCAGAAGGTGGTAACCTCTATGAATGGAATAATGGTCTCTATTCAGGACCGGGACCTCATTTAGTGATTCCGGATTCTTCAATATCTTATAATGTCATAGTAACAGATTCAAACGCATGTGTAGATACAGCTTCTTTTCTTGTTGAATTATCTCCATTACCATTAGCCGAAACTAATTCAGATACTATTATTTGCAGAGGAGAAACTGTTGATTTATCTGCAACCGGTGGAATCTTTTATAATTGGAATAATAATTTACCTTCTACTGCCGGCCCACATACCGTGGCTCCTGACTCTTCAACAACTTATACTGTTGAAGTTACTAATGTTGATGGTTGTGTAGATACAGCTAATGTCACAATTATAGTTAATCAAATACCTGACCTTACAATTACAGGAGATACTGCTATATGTGAGAATCAATCAGTTGTTTTAATCGCAAGCGGTGGAGTGAGTTATGTTTGGGATAATAATTTACCTGCAGGACCGGGGCCACATACTGTTAGCCCTTTAAATACTACAACATTCATAGTTGAGGTAACTGATAATAATGGATGTATTGAAAGTGCTCAAGTAGAAGTAGAAGTTAACTCACTTCCTGTGGCAACAATATCAGCGGATACAATTATTTGCGCAGGGGACAGTGTCGAATTATTTGCTGATGGTGGTATTTCTTATAATTGGGATAATGGCCTGCCTTCAATTCCCGGACCTCATTTCGTAACTCCTATAGCACTTACAACATATACGGTAGAAGTCACGGATCTTAATGGATGTTCTGATACAGTTGAAACTACTATAGATGTTAATCCTTTACCAATGGTGAATACCGGAAGTGATGCCGAAATTTGTATTGGCGATTCAGCTGTTTTATTTGCATCAGGAGGTAATACATATTCATGGAGTAATAATTTATTCTCAGGCCCCGGGCCTCACAATGTTTCTCCGGGGAGCACAACAAATTATATAGTCGAAGTTACGGATTCTAATTTGTGTGTTAACAGTGATTCTATTTTGGTTATTGTAAATGATTTACCTAATATCACAGTTATACCGGATACCTCAATCTGTATAGGTTCAAGTATTGATATTAGTGCCGATGGAGGACAAATATATTTATGGAATAATAATGTTCCATCAGGACCCGGGCCACACACAATTTCTCCTGATTCCACATTAATATATACAGTGGTAGTTACGGATAACAATGGCTGCATAGACTCAGCAAGCACTAACATAGCTGTAAATGCCTTGCCGGATGTTATCATTAGTGATGATATAGATATTTGCCAGGGCGAAAGCGCAACTATAAGTGCTTCAGGTGGTGTTAACTATGACTGGAATCCTAATTTACCTTCTACCGGTGGGCCCCATGAAGTTAGCCCGTTAGTAAATACTCTTTATACTGTCATTGTTACGGATAATAATAACTGTCAGTCTTCAGCCAGTGTATCGGTAAATGTGAACTCTTTACCTCAACTTGATTTAGGAAATGATACTGTAGTTTGTGAAGGGGATATAGTTTTACTTGATGTTCAGGCACAAAATCATACTTATGAATGGCAAGATGGCTCAACGGATTCGGAGTTTTTAGTACTAATTAGTGGATTATACTCTGTCACTGTAACTAATAGTTCCGGGTGTATTGCATCAGATAGTATAGATATACAAGTTTTATCACCACCTCAATTAGAAATATCGGGAAATAATACTTTGTGTCCGGGCGAATCAGCTGTTTTAACGGCAAGTGGAGGACTTTCCTATGAATGGAACACAGGAGCTTTATCGGAATCTATTGAAGTAACACCTCTCAATACTATTAATGAATATTATGTAAGTTCTTCAATTGGATCTTGCTTTGATACAGCCACATTTATAATAGAAGTTGTTGATCCAATACCGGCAAATGCCGGAACTGATGCAGAGATTTATGAAAACGAATCAGTTGTTTTAGGAGGTATTGAGTCAGGTAGTTTTATATGGGAACCTGATTACAATCTGGATTGCGTAAATTGTCCTTTTCCGAATGCATCTCCTGATGAATCAGTGTTGTATACTGTTTTTTATACAGATGAGTTCGGTTGCGAATCTAAAGATTCTGTTTTTGTCAGGGTTAAAACTCTTTGCGATTTATGGTTACCCTCAGCATTCACACCTAATGATGATGGTATGAACGACATATTTTATGTAAGAGGATATGCAGATAGAATTTCTACTTTTCGAATTTTTAATCGATGGGGTGAAATAGTCTTTGAAGCTACAAACTTCAGTCCAAATGAAGAAAATTTTGGTTGGGATGGGACTTTTAGGTCACAAGCTCAGTCGTCAGAAGTATTTACATACTATGTTGAAGCAATTTGCATAGATAACGATACCGGAGAAGAATTGAATCAGTTTAAAAATGGAGAAGTGATTCTTTTAAAATAGAAAGTCTATGAAAACTACTTTATTAACATATTTTTTAATTTTTTGTATTGGCTTGAGCTATGTTAAGTCTCAGGATATTCATTTCACTCAATACCAAGCTTCTCCCTTATTGTTGAATCCGGCAATGACCGGATTAGTAGATGGTAAAATGAGAGCAACGTTTCACTTTCGCGAACAGTGGAGTAGTTCAATGATTAAGCCGTTTACCACTATTGGTGCAGCCATAGATATGCCTTTTTTACAGAATAAGGTCGGGAATGATTGGATGGGTGCAGGACTTACAATAGTAAATGACAGGGCAGGTGAAGGGCAATTGCAAAGGACGTCTGTACTCGGTTCGGTAGCATATTTTAAGCAACTAAACAGAAACAATTTCCTTTCTGCCGGTGGGCAAATAGGATTTACTCAGCGGAGTTTAGGTTTTAGTAATTTTTCTTTTAATAATCAATATGATGATGGTTTTAATCCCGGTTTACCAACAGGAGAACCACTATTTACAGAAAGCATTACGCATGTTGAATTTAACGTAGGTGTTTTATGGCTGCTTTCTGCCAGTGATTATGTAAACTATTACTTAGGAGCTTCTGCCAGAAATATTACCCAACCAATTAATTCATTTATGGAAGATGAAAGTCAGGGCCTTCCATTAGTTTACAATATTCATTTTGGAAGTGAAATCCAATTGACAAACAGATGGTTTCTTTACCCATCATTATTAGGTATGTACTCCAAACAGGCAAGACAAATTAGCGGTGGTGCTTTGGTTGGGTATGAGCTGATGAAGGATAGGAGACAACAGGCAATGATACTGGGAGGAACTGTTTATAGAATGTTTGATGCTATAGCGCCAATTGTAGCATTTGAATATCAAACATTTAGAATGGGACTTAGCTATGATATTAATTTATCTGATTTCAATAAAGTATCAAATTTTCAGGGCGGACCCGAGCTGGTATTGAATTATCAGATTCCATTGCCGGTAGAAAGTCAAATGGGAGTTATTTTTTGTCCAAGATTTTAAAAAAATAATTAGATAAAAACTTGACAATGTAAAAATAATAAATTATATTTATGAAATTATATTTACTTAATCACTTTAAAACAAAATAGTTATGAATGCTAGAACAACTTTTAATTTAAAAAATCGCTTATTGTTATTTCTATTATCATTTATGATAATTTTTACAATGAATGTAAGCGCACAGACAGGTGGTGTTTCTTTGAATGATAATGGTGCACCACCGGATCCTTCTTCGATGTTAGATATTGAATCTACATCTAAAGGTGTATTGTTTCCAAGATTGACAGAGGCAGAAAGAGATGCAATTCTTAATCCTGCCCCATTTTTAATGGTAATTAATACCGATAGCGAATGCTTAGAACTGTATAATGGTACTGACTGGATATCATTATGTGATGGTGGAGGAGGTGGAGGCCCTGCACCCGTTGTATGTCCAAGTCCTGCACTATCGGTAGGTGATGCTTATGGAGGAGGTATTGTTGTATCTACAACTTATGCAAATTCTGATTGTGGATATTTAATTGTACGAACAGCAAATTCTTCTAATAGTGCTTCATGGGGGGATGCTGGTCTTTTTGGTACAAGTACTGCTGTTGGTACAGGTGCATCTAATACAGTTTCTATTGTAGCAAATTCTACCGGTACATTTGCTGCCGGTATTTGTGATGACGAGACATATGATGGGTTTGATGATTGGTTTTTACCAAGTTTAGATGAATTAACCGGACCTATTGCTAATCAGGCTTCAAATGCTAATATTGGTGGTACTTGTTCTGAGCGTTATTGGTCTTCTTCTGAGAATAATAATAGTTCAATATGTTGTCCGCAATCTACTGAGGTATGGGCGCAAACACTTTTTAATGGGGTAAATTGTATGGGAAGTTCTTCTCCAAATAGTCTAAGTCGCACATCTTTAGAAAGAGTGAGATGCGTAAGAGCACATTAAATCATTTTCGTTTCATAATCATTTCATCCTGCAAAGTTTGTGCTTTGCAGGATGTCTTTTAATTTTTTTCATTTGAAGTCAATTAGTTTTTATTTTAGTTTTATTCCGGCTTTAATTCTTTTGAAAGCACCTTTAGGTTTTTCTCAAACTATTTACATTTGTGATAGTGAAAGTATTATTTTAGAAGGAATAAATTATAATGGAGGCAATTTACAGTGGCAATTATCTTCAGATTCAATAAACTGGATAAACATAAGTGGTGCTAATCAATTAGAATTGCAAATAAATCCTAACGAAAGTAATTGGTATAGATTAAAAATTAATGATCCGGATTGTGATTCTATTTATTATACTGATGTAAAGTATGTTGAAGTTGTCACTTTTGATTCGGATATTTTCATTAACCAAAACAGCTCTTATTGTATCGGGGAACCGTTACAATTATTAGTTAATAATTTTCCGGGTGCTGAGTATAATTGGAGCGGAGTAAATGGATTTACAAGTAATGACCAAAACCCAATTGTTTCAGATAGCGTTACATTAAATTATTCCGGAAATTATACATTGAACATAGTATTAGAGGGGTGTACAAGTGAAACTTATCAAACTCAGGTAGTTGTAAATGCCCTGCCAAATCAACCGTCAGTCCAAACTGATGTGTTCAAATGTGCCGGAGAAAATGTAAATTTAAATGCTACAGGAAATACCGGTGCAGACTTTTACTGGTCAGGACCTTTGGGTTTTGAAAGTTTTGAAGCTTCCCCCTTGTTAACTCAAAACGTTGATTCAACTTATACAGGAACCTATTTAGTATATCAAATAGTAGAATCATGTACCAGTGTGTCGGCAACTGTGAATTTAGTTGTTGACTATCCTCCTGTAACACCTGTATTAAGCGGTACTAATACCGGAGAAAACCATATAGAATGGAGCTGGAATACTAACAGTAATATAGTAGCTTATAAATACAACACGGTAAACGACTTTTCTACAGCTACTGACTTAGGCTTAAATACTTCCTTTTTTCAAGCCGGGTTAATATGTAACAATATGCATTCTATTTTTATTTGGTCTTATAATAGTTGTGGGGAATCTGCTCCATTAAATATAAGTGAAAGTACCCTTCCTTGTTCGACTCAACCTTGTTCTTCACCCGGACTTACTATAGGAACACAGTTTGGTGGGGGAATTATTGCGGATGTTAACTTTCCCAGTTCATGTGGCTACCTTATTTCAGCGGAAGTTGATCAAAGTACCGGTGCCCCCTGGGGTTGTTATGGAACTTTTGTTAATTCCAATGGAACAAATGTCGGTAGTGGAAAGTCCAATACAGAAGCAATTACCAATAATTGTGCAACAAGTGGAATTGCTGCCAGAATTTGTGACGATTTAGTTTTAGGAGGTTTTAGTGATTGGTATTTACCCAGTAAAGACGAGTTAAATCTTTTATATACTAACTTAAAACAAAGTAACTTGGGAAATTTTAATTCAGGATATTATTGGACTTCAAGTGAGGAAAATAATAATGAAGCCTGGCGACAGTATTTTTTAAATGGAGCACAAAGTGTAACCGGTAAAGTTCCACAATGGAGAGTAAGATGTGTAAGAACTTATTAAAAGAGTTTTATGAAAATTGCAGTTAAAATATTTTTACTATTAATTCTTTCAGCTGAAATTTTTTCTCAGAGTCAATTCCTTTGTAAAGGGGATTCAATTAATCTTGTTTTTGAAAATGATAAAATACAAGATTTTGAATGGCAAAAGTCAACAGATAATATTAACTGGGAAAAGATAGGTGAGAATAACTTACATTCAATAGTTGATTATCCGACTGAAAATACCTGGTACAGAGTTAAAGCATTAGACCAAAGTTGTCCGGAGTTTAGCTATTCCGATGAGCAATTTATAGAAGTTTATGAACTTAGTAAAGTATTGCAGAATGATACGCTAAAATCTTGTCTGTATGATACCGTAAAGCTATTAGCAGCTGATATAGTTAATGCTTCTTATAACTGGTCAGGGCCTAATCAATTTAGCAGTAAATCAAACAATCCTCTTGTAGCAGATAGTGCTATGAACATTCATAGTGGTGAATATATTTTAGAAGTAATTAAAAATACTTGTCACTTTACTTTCAGTCAGCATGTTATTATTCAGGAGTTACCACAAATCCCACAGCCTAAAAACAATGGGCCTTTGTGTCAGGGAGATCAGTTAGAATTGACAATAGAAAATATTGAATCAGGGGTTGATTATACATGGATTGATCCTCAGAACAATGAAACAAATGCCTTAAGTGTAGAAATAGACACCTTCTATTATATGGATAATATAGCCACTTTTAATGTTTTTGCAGAAAAATATGGATGTTTAAGTTCAATACAAAGTACGGAAGTAATAATGCAAACGACTCCATTAGCACCTATAGAATCTCAGCATTTAGCAGGCACTGATTATATTCATTGGCATTGGGAAGAAAGCCAGGTGAATAGTAGTTTTCGGGTAAATCATATAGATGATTACTCAACATCTACTGATATAGGAAATATAAATTCTTACAATTTAGTAAATCTTGACTGTGATACAGTATATGAGTTATTTGTATGGGAGTATAATGAATGCGGAGTTTCAGCAAGTGCAGTATTTAGTAAGTCAACTAATAGTTGTCCTGCCGGATGTGGTGGTGTAACAAGCATTGTTGATATAGATGGTAATAGTTATGGTGTTGTTGAAATTGGAACGCAGTGTTGGATGAGTGAAAACCTGAATACAATAACACATACTCATGGGAATAGCTGGTGTTATGATCATGACTCTTTAATGTGTGATTCATATGGGAGGTTATATGATTGGGAGGCTATAATGGCCGGAGAGAATTCAAGTAATCAGATTCCTAGTGGTGTTCAGGGTATTTGTCCGGATGGCTGGCATGTTCCCAGTGATAATGAGTGGAAAGAACTGGAAGTCTATTTAGGTATGTGTGAAGGGAATACATTTGGTTGTGCAGATGCTACAGGATGGAGAGGGTTTGATATAGGTAGTCAATTGGCCGGAACATATAATCTATGGCATGACGGTCAACTAAAATCACATAACCGATTTAATTTCTCTGGATTTAATGGATTGCCGGGTGGATATCGTTTTTCAACAGCATGTGCACAAAATGTAATTGGGCATTATGGTTTTTGGTGGACGGCAACGGAAATAAATACTAATGCATGGACCCGGCATTTAGATGAAAATCTCACTTCAGTCAATAGAAATGGTAACAATAAGAATCATGGATTTTCAATTCGTTGTATAAAAGATTAAAAATTAACTTAAAAAAAATGAATATGTTTAAAAAAATTGCATTAATCAAATGTTTAACATTGCTGGCATTTCAGTTTGTAAATGCACAGCAGGTACTTAGTTTTCAAATTCCGGATTGTGAAATTACATCTGTACAAGATAGTTATGATTTCAATACTGAAATTAATCTGTATCCCAATCCGGCAGATGACATTTTAACTATAAATTGGGGAGCAAACTTCAATGAGGTAAATAAAATTTATGTTTATAATCTTAAAGGAGCTCTTGTAATTTCCAAAAGCATTAACAGTAATATTGATCGCACATTTCATTTAGATGTAAAGGAGCTGGAAACAGGCTTATACTATTTGATACTCATGACCGATAAAGATTCTTTTGGAAAAACATTTTTAGTAAATTAAAACAAGAACATGCGTAACGTATTATTTTTTTTACCGGCAATTTTTTTAATAGTTTTTTCAAATAATAGTACAGCACAGAATATTACGATTTGTGCCGGGGATACTGTTACTTTAGAAGGAATAGATTATAAACAAGGAGACTTACAATGGCAGTACTCCACTGATAGCACTGATTGGTTTGACATGGTTGGTGAAACACAGTTAACAACTTTAGCGCAACCACTTGAAAGTACCTGGTACAGGCTTATGATAACGGATGAAGAGTGTTTACCTCCTTTTTTTACGGAAATTAAGCTGATTGAAGTTCTTGAGGTTGCAGAAACACCGGCTATTAGTACAAATAGTCCTGTATGTGCCGGAGAAACTTTATCATTATTTGCGGATAGTCATGCAGGTATAACTTATCAGTGGTCAGGACCGGATGGCTTTAGTAGTACTGATCAGAACCCTGTTGTTAGTAGTTTTGCTCAGGTTAGCATGACCGGAGAGTATACTTTGGTAGTTATTTCAAATAATGGGTGTGAAAGCATTGAAGAAGCAATAAGCTTAATTGTAAACGATACGCCTGGTGCACCTGTAGTTAACAGTAATTCACCGATTTGCGAGGGCGAAACTTTAAATCTTTTTTCGGATGAAGTGATAGGAGCAAATTATAACTGGTCAGGACCAAACGGATTTAACAGCACTAATCAAAACCCTGTTGTAAGTTCATCAGCAACTGCTTCTATGAGTGGGGATTATGAGCTTATAGTTGAAGTGGACGGATGTTCAAGCAATGCAGCAAGTGTAAACATTGATATAAATTTAACTCCTGCTGCACCTACAGCTGAGCTTGTAAGTCCGGCTTGTTTAGGTGAAAATTTGATTTTAAATGCAGATGGCCAGATAAATGGCAGTATTTTTTGGTCAGGACCTTCAGGTTTTCAAAGTAATCAGCAATCTCCAACTGTTAGTAATTCAGCCACCTCAAATATGAATGGTCTTTATGAGGTTTTTGTTGTTGAAAATGGTTGCACTAGTAGCATTTCTTCAGTTAATGTGGTTTTAAGCAGTCTCCCGAATGCACCTACTTCTGCTAATCACACACCAGGTATCGACAATATTGAGTGGAATTGGAATTCTGTAAGCAATGCTTCGGCATACAGTTATAACACTACCAATGATTTTAGTTCTGCAACGAATAACGGACCAAATACTTCATTTACTCAAACAGGATTAACTTGTGACGAAAATCATACTTTATATGTTTGGGCAACCAATGATTGTGGAGAGTCAAGTGTTCTTATGTTAAATCAACAAACTTCAGATTGTTCAATAACACCTCCTTGTACTCCTGGATTGTCAGTTGGAACAAATCATGGTGGTGGAGTAATAGCAAATACAAACTACAGTAATGGGCAATGTAATTATCTGATTGCCGCTTCAGCTGACCAGAGTGCCGGTGCTCCCTGGGGATGCCAGGGAACAAATGTTAATACATCAACTGCAGTAGGAACCGGACAGTCAAATACTGATGCAATATTAAATGCTTGCCCTACACAAGGAATTGCTGCACGTATTTGCGATGAATTAGTAGAAGGAGGTTTTGATGACTGGTTTTTACCCAGCAAAGATGAGCTAAATATACTTAGAAACAATCAAAACATTATTGGAGGTTTTAACCACGGAATGAATAGTGAGTATTGGAGCTCCAGTCAGGGTGGAAGTAACAGCAATGCATGGCAGCAATGGTTTGACTTTATAAGTGGGCAAAATCAATATTTAAAAAATGATACTTACAGAGTTAGATGTGTACGGTCTTATTGATGGAATTGGGGTTAAAATTAAACCTCAGTACCCCAATCTACATACTAACTTCTTGAGGTAAAATTCTTTTTACTTTTTCAAGTACATAATCCGCTTCTTCCATTGTGTTAAATTTCGAAAAGGAAAATCGAATGGAAGAATGTTTGTTTTTTTCTCCGTAAATAGCTTTTATTACATGCGAACCGGTATTTGACCCCGAGCTGCATGCACTTCCTGCTGATACGGCAATGTTTGACATATCAAGGTTAAACAGAAACATGTCTGTAGGCATAGAGGAAGGCAGGGAAACACTTAATATAGTATATAAGCTTTGCTCCGGGAAATTACCATTAATAGATATTTCAGGGTGAAAACTCAAAAGCTTTTCAGCAAAATAAAACTTTAAACCTTCAATGTGTTTTTTTTCTTCCTCAAAATTTTCCATGCAAATATCCAGGGCTTTTGCCATACCTATTATACCATAGATATTTTCTGTACCTGCCCGCATATTTCTTTCCTGAGAGCCGCCATCTATAAAAGGTTTTAAGGTGAGATTTTCATTTATGTAAATGAAGCCGATCCCTTTCGGGCCGTGGAATTTATGAGCAGAACCGGATAAAAAATCTATATCTAATTCCTGTAAGTCAAGAGGATAGTGGCCAACTGTTTGCACTGCATCAGAATGTAGTAGAGCTCCGTGTGTGCGACAAATTTCAGATACTTTTTTTATATCCAGTAAATTACCAATTTCATTATTGGCATGCATCAAACTGACTAAAGTTTTCCCGGTATCTTTTTTAGATAGTATACTTTCTAACTGCTGTAAATCAGGGTTGCCGTTCTCATCAAAATCTAACATGACAATATTAATATTGTGCTTGCTTTTCACACAGTCACAGCTATGTAGGACACAGTGGTGCTCAAGCGGACTAGTTATAATAGTTTCTACACCCAAATCTGTGACCGCACATTTTATCGCCATATTTACAGCTTCTGTTCCGCCACTTGTGAAGAAAACTTCTCCTGTGGAAGCATTTAAATTGGAAGCTATGCTTTTGCGGGCCTTTTCAATTCCTGCTTTTGCCTCTCTTCCGTGAGTATGAATAGAAGATGGATTCCCGTAGTTATCTTTAAGAAATGGCATCATTGCCTCTAAAACACGAGGGTCTATAGCAGTTGTCGCAGCGTTATCTAAATATACGTTCATGATTTTATAATTAACTTTGTCTCACCATTACTTAATGAGGTTTGAATGATATTTATTCAACTAATTTCCATTGCAATTATTACAGCAGTAGTTGAAATACAAAGATATAAAAAACGATTAAGACTATTATTTTAGGCAGGTGTCAATTGTTTTCAGTGATATTCCTGATATCATCCATTATCTTTTTTGCCATGGATTCAGCGGTATTTTCATTAGCACTTTCCGTATAAATACGAATTATAGGCTCTGTATTAGATTTTCTTAAGTGAATCCAGTCATCATCAAACTGAATTTTCAGACCGTCTTCTGTATTGAGGGGGTATTTTTTATATTTTTTCTTTAATTCTTCGAAAACCTTATCCATATTAACTTCAGCAGTTAGAGCAATTTTGTTTTTTGAAATATGATAATTGGGATATGATTTCCTTAGCGTAGAGGAGCGTTTTCCACTTTCTGCTAAATGCGATAAAAATAGTGCGATTCCGACAAGTGCATCTCTGCCGTAATGTAAGGGGGGGTAAATTACTCCTCCATTTCCTTCGCCGCCTATAACGGCATTGACCTCTTTCATTTTTTCCACAACATTTACTTCTCCAACAGCAGACGGGAAATACTCGCCTCCATGGCTTTCTGTTACTTCTTTTAATGAACGGGTAGAAGACATATTGCTGACAGTGTTTCCTTTTTCTTTTCCTAAAATATAATCAGCAACAGCTACCAAAGTATATTCTTCACCAAACATAGAACCGTCATCTGAAACTAATACTAAACGGTCCACATCAGGATCGACAGCTATGCCTAAATCGGCATTTTGTTTTTTCACTTCACTGGCTAAAGTAGACAGGTTTTCAGGTAGTGGCTCCGGGTTATGTGGAAAGTCGCCGGTGGGCTCACCATAAAGTGAAATCACTTTTTTTACACCCAAATGTTCTAATAAAACCGGAATAGATATGCCACCGGTTGAATTAACACTATCTACAACGATGGTGTAGTTCTTTTCTTTTATCAGGTCTTTTTTAACATGTGGAATATCAAGTATCAGCGCGATATGTTTTTCTATATAACCTTCCAATAAATGATATTTGCCAACTTGTTTAGCTTCTGAATAAAGAATATCTTCAGATTCTGCAAATTCTAAAATTTCTTTTCCCTCCTTTGCATTCAAAAATTCACCTTTGTGGTTAAGTAGTTTTAACGCATTCCATGGCTTAGGGTTGTGACTCGCCGTTAATATTAATCCTCCGGCTGCTTTTTCATGCATAACCGCCAGCTCAACGGTAGGAGTTGTAGACAAGCCTAAGTCATAAACATCATAGCCCATTGCCATCAAAGTACCTGATACTAAATTTGTAACCATTTCACCGGTTATACGAGCATCCCTGCCAATAATTATTTTTTTACTATCATTGCCTTGTTTATTAATCCAATAGGCATAAGCTGTAGTAAACTTAATTATATCCGGAGGCGTTAATCCTTCGCCGGGTTTACCGCCTACGATTCCTCTTATTCCTGAAATTGATGTAATTAGTGTCAATATTCTTTATTTTTGAGGCACAAAAATAGAAATTATTTAGGGTTTATGTTTTGTAAATCCATTATTTCTGTAAATTAAATTCATTCTATTAACTGCCTTAATGGAAAAAAACTTCGAAATGAATACAACGTCTGTATGGTTTAAAGATTGGTTTGATTCTCCTTATTATCATTTGTTATATAAACATAGAGATGAAAAAGAAGCCGGATATTTTCTGGAGAATTTATTGACATATCTCAATCCGAAAAAGGATACTTATTTTGTTGATATGGCCTGCGGGAATGGCAGACATGCACATTTTATATCTGAGAAAAACTATCGAATTACCGGTTTGGACTTATCGGCTAATAATATAAAAATTGCAAAGGCAGAAACTAAAAGTGATCGGGCAGATTTTTTAATACATGATATGCGAGACCCTTTTCCTGTAAAGAATGTGGATGTAATATTGAATTTGTTTACCAGCTATGGATATTTTGAAAATGAAGAAGTGCACCTGAATATTTTAAAAAATGTACATGATGCTTTGAGTGAAAACGGGACTTTTTTGTTAGATTTTTTAAATATTCATTTATTAGAAAAAAACCTGGTCTCAGAAGAAGAAAAAATAATTGAAGATGTCCATTTTCATATTCAAAGAAAAATAGAAAATCAATGGATAACAAAAACAATACATTTTGAAGTAGATGGAAAACCAAGGCATTTTCAAGAAAATGTATATGGATTTACAAAAAAAGAACTGCTGAATTTATTTGAAAAAGCCGGATTTAAAATTTTAGATTTATTTGGAGACTACAGCTTAAATCCTTTTGAAAAAGTAACATCTCCCAGACTTATCATAACAGCGACTAAATAAGAATTATGGAATGGTTGACCGGAATTGATGAAACGGTATTTTTTCAAATTAACTCCAAATGGACAAATCCGTTTTTTGACTTTTTATTGCCCTTGTTCAGAGATAAGTATTTTTGGATTCCTCTTTATGCTGCTTTACTTTTTTATTTGAGCTATACCTTAAAAACCAGAGTATTGATGGTATTGGTTTTTGCTATATTGACAGTTGTATTGACAGACCAAAGCAGCAGCAGCATTATTAAACCAATGGTAGACAGGTTGAGACCCTGTAATGATCCGATTTTAGCAGATCAGATTCGTCTGCTGGTAAATTGCGGAAGCGGTAAAAGTTTTACATCATCACATGCAGCAAATCATTTTGGGATAGGCGTTTTTTTGGGTTTGTTATTTTTTCCTATAAAAAAATGGGTTTTGTATATCTTTTTAATTTGGGCTTTTTCCATTTCTTATGCTCAGGTTTATGTAGGAGTGCATTATCCCTTAGATATTTTAGGAGGGGCAATTTTGGGCAGTTCGATTGGTTTAATAAGTTATTTGATGATGAAGAGAATTTCCGGAAACCCCTATGCTCTGAAAATGAATGAATAAAAGTACATTTTTTGATTAACGCCTATTTATTTGTAATTTTACGTCAAATTTCAAAAAACAGAAAATGAGTTTTAAATACATAGAAGTTACGGATAATTTTAAAAAAGACATTGCACTTGTGCGCTTAAACAGACCTAAAGATTTGAATGCTTTAAGTCTTGAGATGATGATGGAGATTCGTGATGCTATGTTGAAACTTGATAGTAATCCGGAAGTTAAAGTCATTATATTAACCGGTAATGAAAAAGCCTTTGCTGCCGGTGCAGACATTAAACAAATGTCGGGCAGAAATTCTATTGATATGTTAAAGGTTGATCAGTTTACAATCTGGGATCAGATTCGTCAGACTAAAAAACCCTTGATAGCAGCTGTTTCCGGTTTTGCACTGGGTGGCGGTTGTGAACTCGCCATGCTTTGCGATATGATAGTTGCATCGGAAAGTGCCAAATTTGGACAACCTGAAATCAAAATAGGGGTAATGCCCGGAGCCGGCGGAACTCAAAGACTTACAAGGGCTGTTGGAAAGGCAAGAGCTATGGAAATGGTATTAACAGGGAAATTTATTTCTGCTGAGGAAGCTTTTAATTATGGCCTTGTTAATAAAGTTGTGCCGGTAGAATTGTACTTGACAGAAACCGTTAGATTAGCAGAAGAAGTAGCTAAACACGCTCCTGTTTCAGTACAATTGGCAAAAGAAGCAGTGAATCAGGCTTTTAATACATTTTTAGATCAGGGTCTTTTGTTAGAGCGAAAAAACTTTTATGCACTGTTCTCTACAGAGGACCAAAAAGAAGGCATGCAAGCATTTATAGAAAAGAGAAAGCCTGATTTTAAAGGAAAATAAGGTGAGTTAAAAACATATTTTTAAAATGTCAGTTAAATAAATTAAATAAAATCCAGTTTTTAAATAAAAGAAAAGAAAATGAGTAAATACAGTAAAAAGAGTAAAAATTC
>REEL01000107.1 GCA_007695095.1 Chitinophagaceae bacterium
GTCACACTTCAAGCATGCCCGCAAGGCTCCCCTTTTGAAGCTCACAATGACGGTGTGGTGTGAGGCTGTTCGCTGTCCATTTTCTTCTCAAAGTCTAAGTGTTACAGTTTTTTGGGATAAACTTTATGCTTAAAGACTATAAAGAAGCCGTTTCTCAGCAGGGGATGCGGCCTTTATTCCGGACTTGGGGAGTTGAGCATGACCCCAAAAAATGTCAAAATTATGATGGAAAATGTTAAATGGTAAATGTTGTGAGAGTCTCCCCATTAATGCGGAGATGCTTCCTGACGTCAGCATGACAGAAGGAGAAAAGCTGTACTTATTCATTAAAATATTATAAGAACATTAAAAAGCATATTGAACACCTCACTCTTTCCAAAGAGCCCTCACTCACGACAATTTCAAAACAATTTTTCACCTGATTTACAAAATTCACTAAGTGTTTGAAAACAAATGTAATATATTTTCGTACTTAGTCTGATTTAAGAATTTTCTAAGACACCGTAAAGTTCTATATTTAGCTATTTAAGTGTTATATTCACATACAGCCGGTGTCTGTTCTGTTATTTTAAATCGAAAGCAATAGAAAAACTATTAACGGCGGCTAATAACGTAGAAAAATGACTAAACAAAACGTATAACTAAAATTCTTTGTTTAATTTAATGCACTATGGAAAGGGAATTAAAAAATAATCAAAGCATGAGTGATTTTGTAACAATAAGGAACAACATAAATATATCCGGCAAAGGAAAACAGCCGATGGTTTTTGCACATGGCTATGGTTGTAGTCAGAATATGTGGCGATTTGTCGCACCGGCATTCGAAAAGGATTACAAAATTGTTTTGTTTGATCATGTAGGCTCCGGTAAATCAGATCTTAGCGCATACGATTTTGAAAAATATAACTCTCTAAAAGGATATGCTGATGACCTCATAGAAATTTGCGATGAGCTACATCTGCAAAATGTGATTTTAGTCGGACACTCAGTAAGTTGCATGATTGCAGTACTTGCTGCAGCCAAAAGACCTGAGCTGTTTGATAAATTGGTTTTAGTTGGTCCTTCACCACGCTATATTAATGATAATGAATATCATGGCGGCTATAAAAAGCAGGATATAGATGAACTCATTAAAGCCGTGGAAAGTGATTATCTGTGTTGGTCAAGTTTTATAACTCCCGTAATAATTGGAGACTCCGAAAAGCCTGAATATTCTGAGGAGCTCAGAGATAGTTTTTGTAGTATGGATCCTGAAATAGCTAAACATTTTGCCAAAGTGACCTTTCGGGGTGATAATAGAGAAGATTTATCGAAAGTTTCAAACTCAACGCTGATTATCCAATGCCAATCGGATGTGATTGCCCCTGTTCAGGTTGGAGAATATGTCCATAAAAAAATGCCTGACAGTAAGTATTTGCTATTGGATATTTCCGGCCACTGCCCACACCTTACGGCTCCCGAGCAAGTCATTTCCGGAATGCAAGCCTTTTTAAAAAAATAAAATCTCAATACTTAGCCACTAAAGGATAGCGTCTTCCTATTCCAAATCCTTTAGAAGTAACTCTCAGTACAGGAGCCATTTGGTAACGTTTAAACTCATTTCTATTTACCAGACTGAAAACTTTATTTACTGTTTCCGGACTGTAGTTAAATGTAGAAATAATAGCTTCTGCTGACATGTACTTTTCAATATAGCTTTCTAAAATATTATCTAAAATGTCATAATCCGGTAAAAAATCAGTGTCTTTTTGGTCAGGTTTTAATTCAGCTGATGGCTCTTTGGTTATGATGTTTTCAGGAATAATCTCGCTTTCTCTGTTAATGTATAAGCTGATGGCATAAACATGTTTTTTGTAAAGATCCCCTATGACAGAAAGCCCTCCGTTTAAATCACCATAAAGCGTTCCGTAACCTACTGCTGCCTCACTTTTATTAGTGGTGTTTAACAAAATATACCCTTTCTTATTGGAAATAGCCATGAGAATCAATCCTCTTAATCTGGATTGCAAATTTTCTTCAGTAACCCCAAAGTCTGTTTCCCCAAAAATAGGATATAAAGTTTGATTCACTAAACTATAAAGGTCTTTTATTGATATTGTATGACTTTCAACCCCTAAATTTTCACATAAAGCAAGTGAATCATCTATGGAATGCTGAGATGAAAATTCAGAGGGTAACAATACCGGTAACACATTTTCCTTCCCCAAAGCTTTTACAGCCAAAACCAATACTAAAGCTGAATCAATACCACCGGACAAGCCTAAAATCGCTTTTTTAAATGCTTGTTTTTCAAAAAAATCTTTTATTCCAAAAACTAAAGAATCATGTAGTTGCTCTGCAACATCCGGCTTTGGGATTGATTTGCTTGTTTTTTGAAATAAAATGTCCGAGTCAAAAGTGAAGAGTTGTTCTTTACAGAAGGAAAGTCTTTCAATTACATCTCCTTTATTATTCATCAAAAGGGAACTGCCATCAAAAATTAATTCTGAATGAGCCCCGACCTGATTTACATAAATGACCGGTAAATCAAATTTTTCGGCATTTCGTCTAAGTATTTCAGCACGTTTTTCCTGATGCGTATAGCTAAATGGAGAGGCGGCTATATTCACTATTATATCAGGTTTTTGAAGAATCAGCTTACTCATTGGGCCGCTTTTGTATAACTCTTCATCATCCACATCCCATAAGTCCTCACAAACACTTACAGCAATTTTAAATTTCCCGACAGTAATTACATCATTGTTTGCGCCACTCTCAAAATACCTTGATTCATCAAAAATGTCATAATTTGGCAGCAGTTGTTTTTCAGCAGTATGTATGCATTTTTTATTTTGAAAAGTAAATGCGGCATTGAATAACTTCTTGCCTTTTTTGTCAGTATTTACTTTAATGCTGCCAATAATAATAGTTATACCATCTGCTAAAGCTTCAATTTTTCTTAAAAGAGCTTCATTCTTTTTTATAAAAGAATCATGATAAAGTAAATCCTGGGGCGGATAACCGATGGTGGCTAACTCAGAAAAAATAATTAAATCAGCATTTTGAATTTTGGCTGTCTCAATAGCTTTTGTAATAGATTTAAAATTTTCATCAAAATTGCCAATATGATAATTTAACTGTGCTAAACTAATCCTCATTAAATGGGGGTGTAAATTTTATATAAAATGTTGGAGCGTTAGAGATTTACTAACCCTCTTTATCCACAAGCTTTTAACAATAATAACCGGCTATTGTTTTTAGAACATGATGCCCAGACGGACGCCAATTCTATTTTGAGTAATGTTTTCTTCACTGTCTTTTTCACGGACAAAATTCACAAACCCATTATTGTAATAAATGCCGGCCAGTAATGAAGTGCTGCCACTTAAAGAGTAGTTTATTCCTGCCCCGACATGCAAACTAAGATTAAAAAAGTTGATTCCTTTTATAAGGACATCATCATCCGGGCTTCTGACATCTTTGTTTTCAAAATTTTCTGCAAAATTAGTGTTTTCTGAAACTCTGTCTGCCCGGGCCCTTACTCTAAATGCCGACATCACCCCAAACTGCCCGTAATAGGTTATGTAACCGATTTGGTTAGTTTTTAGCTTTAAACTTATGGGTAATTCTATATGCTGAACTTTGTACAAATCTTTTACAGCAAACGAAGGCAGCGAAGTATCTCCTTCCATATGGCGTGTATAAGCAACCTTACCACCATTCAGGTTATGTAAAAACCCACTTGAAATGGCAAAATTATCCCCTAAGTTGTAGTCAATCAACAAACCATAAGACATGCCCATTCGCAATCCATCATTCTCAGAAGTGACTTCGTCTACTCTGAACCAATTAAAGTTTGGGCTGAAGGTCAGTCCAAAATTAAAATCAGCGGCAAAAGTGGTTGCTGTTAAAAAACTAGCAAGCAGTAATGTTAGTATTCTTTTCATAACTTGTTATTTTTGTGCTTAACTTTAATCTGAGTTGAAAATATGAAATTAATAAATGTAAAAGCACTTTTTAAAATAATTTTTTTTGTCGCAATATTTATTGCTCTCGAATCATGCAAAAGTAGGAAAAAAGTAGATGTTTCTAATATAGAATTAAATCTTAAAATTATACGTTTTGAAAAAAAGCTTTTTTCTTTTGATCCCGAGAAGCCTGAAGAACACTTTAAAAGCCTGCAAACAGAGTATCCTGATATGTTTTCTTTATTTGTAAAACAAATGATGGGCTTTGATTTTTCAGCTGAAAATTCAACAGATTACTCAACAGATTTAATAGAATTTTTAACTAATCCCTATATGGAAGAGCTTTATGAGGATGTTCAGGCTGCTTTTCCGGACATAGAAGATTTAAATGATGAGATTGAACTTGCTCTCAAGCACTACCTATATTATTTCCCGGATAATACAGCACCGGAAGTGTATACTTTTATTTCAGGCTTTAATTATGCGGCTTTCACTTTGGATACTAATTATATAGGCATAGGGTTAGACATGTATTTGGGTAGAGACTATAAGTACTATCCTTCTGTTTTTCCGCATTTCCTGTACCGCAGATTTGAGCCGGAATATATTTCAAGCAATGTGATGCGGGTTTTGGCAGCAGAAGTTATCGCAGTGGATTATGTACCGGTTAATTTATTGGGCTCAATGATTTACAATGGGGCTTTGTTATATTTTACGGACTTGACACTCCCGGATGTGCATGACACGCTTAAAATCGGCTATACGGAAAAGGAGTATCGCTGGGCTCATTTTAATGAACCGGAAATATGGACATTTTTTATTGATAAGGAGTTATTATATGAAACCAACTCAACGATTTATAGCCGGTATATTACTGAAGGGCCTTCTACAAGTGGCATGCCGGTAGATGCTCCGGGGAATATGGGCTCATGGGTAGGCTGGCAGATTGTGAGAAGTTTTATGGAAAAAAATCCCGATGTTCATATTAGCAGCTTACTTACTGATTACAGCCCGCAATACATTTTAGAAAATGCAGCTTACAGACCCCGTAGTCGAAATGTGAGAAGATAATCGTGTAATAATAAGGAATTATTAGTAATATAAAATTTAGTTTAAGCTTTCCGCAAGTTTGCATACTGCAATAAATATTCATTATTTTTGCCCAACCATTTACAAGGTGGTTATTTTTTAAATTTTATAAGATATAAATATGAAGAAGCATAATTTTGGTGCCGGTCCGGGTATATTGAAAAAAGAAGTTTTAGAGGGCGCTGCTGATGCAGTATTGAATTGGGATGGTATCGGGCTGTCACTTCTTGAAATGTCTCACAGAAGTAAGGAGTTTGGTGAAGTAATGGAAAAGGCAACCTCACTGGTTCGGGAGATTTACAAAGTGAGTGATGAATATGCCGTTTTGTTTTTACAGGGAGGAGCCAGTTTACAATTTGCTACAGTGCCTTATAACTTACTCGACCCGGAAGATACCGGAGCTTATGTAGAAACCGGTTCATGGGCAAAAAAAGCCGTAAAAGAAGCTAAAGGATTGGCAAAGGTTCATATAGCCGGAAGTTCTGCGGATAAAAACTTCAATTATATACCCAAAAAACTGGATGTTCCTTCAAATGCTAAATATCTCCACATAACTACAAATAATACCATTTTTGGCACTCAATTCCATCACACTCCGGAAACGAATGTGCCTTTAATAGCAGATATGTCTTCAGATATTTTTTGTCGTCCTTTTGATGCCGGCCGCTTTGATATGATTTATGCAGGAGCACAAAAAAATCTGGGACCAGCCGGAACAACTTTGGTGATTATCAAAAAATCACTGCTTGGAAAAATTAAGAGATATATTCCTACAATGTTAAATTATCAAACCCATATTGATAATGATTCATTATTTAATACGCCTCCGGTTTTTGCCATTTATGTCAGTTACTTAAGCCTGAAATGGATTAAAGAAAATGGTCTGGAAAAAATCGGTAAGCAAAATGAGAAAAAAGCTTCACTGCTTTATGGTGAAATCGATAGAAATAGTTTGTTTGAAGGTACAGCTGCAAAAGAAGATCGTTCTTTAATGAATGTAACTTTTGTATTGAAAAATAATGCCCTGGATGCAGATTTTTTAAAGTTTGCCACAGATAAAGGAATAGTAGGACTTAAAGGTCATAGGTCTGTTGGTGGTTTCAGAGCCTCAATTTACAATGCATTAGACCTTTCAAGTGTTGAGTATTTAGTTTCATTAATGCAGGAATTTGAAAAATTAAACAGTTAAAAAAATGTATAGAGTTTTAGCAAATGACGGGATAGATGCAGAAGGTAAAAAAATCCTTGAAGAAAATGGTTTCCAGGTAGATACAGTAAACGTTCCCCAGGAAAATCTGCCGGAACAAATTGATAATTATGATGTATTGCTGGTCAGAAGTGCTACTAAAGTAAGAAAAGACTTAATAGACACATCCACCAGACTTAAGGTAATTGGCAGAGCCGGTGTTGGAATGGATAATATAGATGTGGAATATGCCCGCTCTAAAGGACTCAAGGTTATTAATACACCGGAAGCCTCTTCGGAGTCGGTGGCTGAATTAACGATTTCTCATTTGTTTTCTATCGTTCGGTTTTTATACGATTCTAACAGACAGATGCCTGGAAAAGGAAATAGCGATTTCAAAGGACTTAAAAAGTCATATTCAAAAGGCATAGAGTTAAGTGGAAAAACAATCGGTATAATTGGATTGGGCAGAATTGGTAAAGCCGTAGCCAAAAGAGCCATTGGTTTAGGCATGAATGTCGAAGCTTTTAAAAGAAATATTACCGAAGTAAATATAGAGCTTGATTTCCACGAAGCGCTTAAAAAAGATCCGCTTATTTTTAATTTAAAAACAAAGCATTTTGATGAAGTTTTAGCGGCTTCAGACATAGTTACACTGCATGTTCCCGGTGGAGATGGTGTTCCATTAATTGACAAACATGCCATAGATAAAATGAAAGATGGTGCAATATTAATTAATGTTGCCAGAGGAGGTGTAGTCGATGAAAAAGCCTTAGTTGAAGCTTTGAATTCAGGAAAGCTAAGTGCAGCAGCTCTTGATGTTTTTGATAATGAACCAAGCCCTTCCCGGGAGATTTTAAATCACCCAAAGATTTCTTTAAGCCCTCATATAGGCGCGTCAACTGTTGAAGCTCAAAAGAGAATCGGTATAGAAATGGCTCAAAAAGTCATTAATTTTTTTCAAACAAACGAAACAGACTTATAATTATGATAAAAGTTAGATCATTTAGAGGAGTGAGACCGGCAGAAGGCCTTGCTTCTAAAGTAGCTTGCCTGCCTTATGATGTTATGAACACTCAGGAAGCAAAAGCAATGGTAGAGGGAAATCCAAATTCTTTCCTGAGAGTTACTCGTCCTGAAGTGGCTTTCCCGGATGAACAGAATCCTTATGCTCCGGAAGTTTATCAGCAAGCAAAGCTAAGTTTTGATAAAATGCTTAGTGATAACATTTTGATACAAGATGAAAAACCGGCATTTTATATTTACAAGCAAGTGATGAACGGCAGGGAGCAAACCGGATTAGTAGCTTGCTCTTCTGTTGAAGACTATTTTAATGATACGATTAAAAAACACGAATTTACCCGCCCGGAAAAAGAAGAAGACCGAAAGCAGCATATAATGGTCACAAAGATTCACTCCGGACCGGTTTTTCTTACTTATAAAAAAGTAGAAGAAGTTTCGCAGCGGATTAATAGTTTTAAAAAAGAGCATAAACCTGTTTATGATTTTACGGCTGAAGATAATGTAAAACATACATTATGGGTGATAGACAATCAGCAGTTAGTTGAAGAAATTGAAAAACTTTTTGCCGAAAAAGTTCCTTTTACTTACATCGCTGACGGACACCATAGAGCAGCTTCTTCTTCAAAAGCTTCCCTTGAACTGGATGCAGCCGGTTGTACATTTGAAAACGATGAACACAAATATTTTCTTACCGTTTTATTTCCGGATGATGAGTTGGAAATAATGGATTATAACCGGGTTGTAAAAGATTTAAACGGATTAAGCGAAGAATCTTTTTTAAAAGCTTTATCAGAGGATTTTGATATTACAGAAATTACCTCCAGGGAGGTAAAACCAAGTCTTTTACATACTATAAGCCTTTATTTGGATAAAAAGTGGTATTCTTTAAAAGCAAAAGCGCATACTTTTGACGATAATGATCCCATACGCTGTCTTGACGTAACTGTACTTCAGGATTTTGTACTTTCCAAACATCTTGACATTAAAGACCCGCGCACAGATAAGCGTGTTGACTTTGTAGGTGGAATCAGAGGCATGGAAGGACTTCAAAAGCGCGTAGATAATAGTGATATGAAAGCTGCTTTTGCACTTTACCCGGTCACCATACAGCAACTCATAGAAATATCTGATGCAGGAAAAGTTATGCCACCAAAATCCACTTGGTTTGAACCAAAACTAAGAAGTGGAATGGTTGTCCATAAGTTTTAAAAATTTCCTGAAATTCTTTGAATTAATTCATTAAAATCAGGCCTGTCAGCATCGTCTGAAAAGTCTTTTCGGTCTCTGTTGATATGGATTTCATTATCTATTAATTCAACTTTGTAGGAAAAAACAAAGTTTGAGACTCTGTCAGGGAGCCACTCAACAGCTCTGCCAAACCTCATATCATGCACATACCAGGTGTGAGAATCTGTTTTTTCTATTATATATTGATGTTCAAGCGCTCTTAAAAGTATTGTAATTTCTCTGTGATGCCGAATTTCATCAATTAGGTTTTGATTTTTTGGGTAAGCGGTCCATTCTTGCTTTTTGCTGTCAAAAAATGAATAAAAACTTACAAAATAAAAGGCTTCATTTTCTGCTATTCCCCGCCATAATATATTGTTTAAAAGGGTAGGCTTTGTGTTCAGTAACTCAGCATCTTCGGGAGCATTTTCAGTATGTTTTATAAAGTAATTTTGAACCTGATATTTATTATAGAATGTAAAAAACAGATAACAAAAGCTGATTAAAAAGGCAAAGTAAAGCGTTTTTTTGCCGGTTTTAAAAATATAATAAATAAGCAGACCAAGCAACAGGGGTAGAGTAAACAGCGGATCAATTATAGAAATAATGTTTAGCGAAACAGGATTGTATGAAAAAGGCCAAAAAAGCAACATCCCGTAGCTGGTGAACAAATCTAAAATGATATGGCTGAAAAGGCAAAAAAACGTAAAAAGGTAAATCTTTTGGCTGCTGCTATGTTTACCGAAAGAAGTATACTTTTTAAGTACTAATCCTAAAACTATGCTTGCAATTAAAGCAAATAGTAATGAATGGGTTGGTCCCCGGTGAAAAGTTAATTGTTGCAAGTCATTAATAAAGGTGCCAAACAAAACATCCAGATCCGGTAAGTTTGCAAAAAAAGCACCGGCAAAGGCCGCTTTCCCCTTGTCATTTTTTTTGCCTAATAGGACTTCACCGGCACCGGCACCTATTAAAGCATGTGTTAGTGTATCCATAATTCTATACAAAGCTACCTGAATAATCCTTTATCTGGCATATTGTTTAGTTTTTTTAATAAAATAGTTGTGTTTTAAGAATCACAAATTTGCGATTGTCAAACATAATTTATTTGTAAAAACATCTTCAATCATTCCAAAAATTACACGAATGTTTTATTAAATCTATATCTTTTCTCTATATTAGTGATAAAAAAAATTATGGTACATTTAATTATTAGTTTTCTATGTGTATTGGGGGCTTTATTTATTTATGTAATTACTTCTAATCAGGAATTGCTTGAGTCTTTTGGTCTCGCAATTTTTTTCTCGGTTATACCTCTTATTTTTCTGGGTGGTGCAAACCTGGTAAGAGTAAGTGCCTTTAGTTCATCTCAGGCCGGTGGTTTGGGTTTTCTGAAATATATTGGCGCCATTTTGGTTTTGGTGGTAATTGGTATAACTTTTAATCATTTGGTAGAAATGATTTCTTCAGATTCTACTTGGATGACTCTTTATGGAGTTTGGTTGTCAATATTACAAATTGGTATGATTGTTACTCCTTTTTTAAATGCTGCTCAGGATAAGCAGGCCAGGCTGTAAAATAATTTTAAACAGATAAAGTGCACATTATTAGGCGGTTATGGAAGGTTTTTGAACTTTCATAACTGCTTTTTTAATAAAAAACTTGACAAATTGAGTTTCGGCTTTTAGTTTACATGCAAGATTAATACTCTGGCTTACTACTACTCTCCCTATTATTAAACCATGTATTAGCTGACTATAAGGTATTTACTTTATTAAGCTTTTGCATTAAATTATTAAGCTATGGGGAACTTCTACACACTTTTATCTGCAAAACATTTCACTTTAACCTTTATTTTTAGCTTGTTCTTATGCATGAACATTCTATATGCACAGCATGTAGAAACGGTTAATTCGGGCAATTGGAGTTCAACGAATACCTGGAGTACAGGGAGTTTGCCTACTCAAAACGATTCAATTGTAATTAAACATGACGTACTGTTTAATGTTAATTTTACAGTTAATAATGTAATAAACATTGAATCAGGAGTTGGTTTAGTTTATTCGGGAAATAACAGAAAGTTGACTCTCTCACCCGGGTCGCGATTGCATAATAATGGCAATCTTAAGATTCAGAAAGTAGATAATAACGCCGGTACAATTAATAATTACGGAATTTTTGAAAGTTCAGATGAACTTAATAACAATCCAATATTAGCTCAGGGGGCTGTTTTAGAAGATGCTGTGATTAATAATTACGGAGATATGATTGTAAAAAATCCGGGTAATGGTGCCAGTGCCAAATTAAATAATAATGGCGGAAGCATATACAACTATAATTATTTGATGGTTTCTGATTTGAATAATAATGAGCCCGGTTTTATTTATATTGATGAAGATGGAATGATAGAAACAGATAGACCGGTTCAGAATAATGGTACAATTTACAATAACGGTGTTTTTTACAGTCCTTCAAATTTCATTAATAATAATGGTACAATTACCGGTAATGGTGGCTCGTTTGTATTAGAGAGTAACTTCATCATGAATAATAACGGAATTGCTACATGCGATGGGGGTCCAATAGATATATGTGGTCCTGATGGAACAATGCCGGGAGGTACCGGATTAAATAATATTGATCCAAACTGCGTGTCTGTGTGTGGTGTACTTCAGTCTGCACTCCCTGTTGAGTTACTATACTTTGATGTCCGGTTAAATGATAAGCAAGTAGAATTGGAGTGGAGTACTTCTACAGAAATTAATAATGATTACTTTCAGATATTAAAAAGCTATGATGCTAATAATTGGGAAGTGATACAAACGGTAAAAAGTCAGAATCCAAACAGTGTAGAACAGCTTACTTATTCAACTACCGATTATGATTATAATGCGGGTGTAAGCATTACTTATTATCGCTTGAAGCAAGTAGACTTTGACGGAACGGATGAATATTTTGAAATAAAATCAGTATCACAGAATTTACTTAAGAATATAGAAGTTAGTGTTTACCCAAATCCGGTTGTTGATGTATTGTTTTTGAGAGCAGATAAACTTTCTGTAGACAATATTGTTGTAGAAATTGTGAACACCATGGGGCAATCTGTATTTAAGTTCATATATGACACATTGCCTTCTGAAGGAATTTCAACTCAGAATTTAGCTCCCGGATTATATAATCTCATTGTTTATTCTGAAGGTAAAAAATTACTATCAGAACCACTTATCAAAAAGTAAGCCAAATAAACAAAAAGTTAAAAAAGTAAAATAATGCGAATAAAAAAGAGAGGCAAATGCCTCTCTTTTTTATTGTAAAAAGTCCTCCAAATTCACTGTAGTGCTCATGTTTATAAATTGCGCTTATTTAGAATAGTAAAAAAAGATTATAAGATTTAAAAACATTGATTTAATTGCTGATTTCTAATCTAAAAAAAATCTTAAAAAAAACTTGCATTAGTAAATTATCGCTTGTATCTTGCATTCGAATTAGTTAATCAAGCAAAAAACTTTTTCACATTTACACACAATCAAAAATTAAGCTTATGAAGTATTTTTTACACCTTTCGTTTTTTCTCATTTTGGGAATGGGCGTTTCAGCTCAAACCGGACCAGGCGGTATTGGTAATTCCGACAACAACGTTCTTTGGCTAAAAGTCGATGGAGATGTTGATATAGCTAATGATCGAATTAGTACATTATATGACATGTCAGGTCGGGATAATCATGCTACACAGACTATAGTTGGTCAAAGACCTGCTATAGGAACCGGCGGTAGAAATGGAAAGCCTTATATTGACTTTCAGGGAATCTGGGAGTATTTGGTAATTCCTGATAAGGGATATTCTACCGGGTTAGATAGTATATCAAATTTGACGATGTACACCATGATAGTTCCTACAGACGTTAAAAACTCTAATGCTGAAGCAGATGCTCAGGCAATATTGTCCAGAAGAAACCCTAATGCTTCTAGTCCCTGGAACAGTTCTTCTTATTCTTTTTTATTCTGGAACAACCGTCAGTATATGGCTGATATCAATGGTGATACGCACAGAAATAACAACAGAACTCCCGCAGGTACTATTACAGAGGATGCTCCACATATTTTGGGGACTATTTTTGAAGGTCAATCATCAACAAATTCACAGGCGCGTACATCCCATTGGATTAATGGTTCTTTTTCGAGAAGAGGTAATGAAGGGGCTAACGAAAGTATGATAGCCAGAAATGAATGGCCATTGACAATAGGTGCGTTGGACTCGAGTGCAACAGCTCAGTATAAGCTACTGGAAGGTCAGGTTTATGAAATTATAATGTTCAGTGACTCTCTAAATAAAACACAAAGAACAATTTTAACGAATTATTTATCATCTAAATACGATGTAAATATTGGAAGCAGAGACAGATATGCACACGATGCGTTTGGAACAGGTAATTGGTTCGGAAATGATGTAGCCGGTATTGGGTTAGAAAGTGCAGCTGGTAATGACAAGCATGTTTTTGGTTTTTCAGACATTTTAGGAGTTGGAAACCCTTCTCAAATGATTGGTTCTGAAGATATTGGTAATTACCTCCTTTTTGGTCATAATGGTAGAGAAAAATCAGATCTTGAATCTACAATTATCGGTCAAAGTGATGTTAAAAGAATGAGAAGAACATGGAGATTGGACGAGACGCAAAGTAATAGCCAGGTAAATCCTACAGGTGTTGGTACCGTTTCTTTTTTCGTAAAAGCAGACGAAATGCCTCCTTTGCCTTCCGGCTTAACTTCTTATGCCGTTTTGGTCGCTTCTAGTTCTACTTTTCAAAATAATTTAACAGTTTATGAATTAGCATTAGATAGTAATGGTCTTTATTATCAGGCTGATGATATTTCTTTTGAAGACGGAGATTATGTAACTATAGGCGCTTTCCGTCCGGAGTTGCGTTTTACGCATCCGGTTGCCAGTACTTTCGAGAATCAAGGTCCTGCGCAAATAGAAGTTTCTCTTAATTATGTACCGGCTTTTGATGTTACAGTTGATTATTTTACTACTGCAGGTTCAGCTAACCCGGGCACGGATCCAATAGTTTTCGGTGACCCTAATAATGCCTACCAATTGCAGTGTTTTACTGAGGCAGAACAAATTGCTTTTTTTGGCTCACATCTTTATGTTAAAGAAGATTATGCTGACACTTCCGGTACGCTAACATTCCTTCCCGGAGAACAAACAAAGAATATATATGTGACTATTTGGGATAACGGTTGTTTTGACGGAACCAGAAATTTTGAAGTTACTTTAGATAATGTATCACCATCTTCTGTAGATATAGTCATTGACAATCAATTGCATAACATATTAGATGATGATGACGGTCGTTTGATGCAGTTTACTACAGATAGCTCTTTTGTTACAGAAGGAGATATAACTTATTTAGAGGTTGAAATTATATTAACGGATCCTGCAGGCGGGCCTATAGAGGTGGATATTTATAATGTGATTAGTAGCACTACCGCAGTTTTAGGAGTTGATTATGACTTTGACCATTCTTATACCACTCAGGCTTTTGCCGGTGAGTTTTTACACACAGCTACTGTAACGATCCCTGCCGGAGATACTGTTTTTAATTTCAGAGTTGAGATTATAGATAATGATATCTTCCAGTTAGAAGAATACTTAACAATTAAGATGGATGCACCAACAATAGGTGCAAGAATTAAAACAGATAATACTTCTTTTGATTATGCAAAACATGTTATTCGTATAGATGACAATGACCCTTTCCCTGTAGTTAGTTTTGTTGCAGATACATCCAGTGGATGTGAATGTCTGGCTAACCCTCAGTTTGAGTTGACTATGGATAGAAGAGCTTCTGTTCCAATTGAAGTGAACTGGTATGCTTCTGATATATCAGCGAGAAGAACAGGTACTAAACTTGATTATTATATTTCAGGAACAAGCACCTTACGTTTTGAGCCGGGAGATACAACAACCTTCATCGAAGAGATTATTGTAATTGACAATACAAAAGAAGAGCCGAATCGCTGGATTGATATTTCATTAATAGATGATGCTCAGTATGCAACTATTGGTGCAATTGATACGCACAGATACACTATTATAGATGACGATGTTTGGGGTATAACCGGTCCGGGCGGAGTTGGAGATTCTATATATAATATAGTATGGTTGGCAGCAGATGCTTTAAATTTGAATGATGGTGATGCAGTTTCAGCATGGCTTGATAAGTCAGGGAATGATAATGCGGCAGTAAATAACAATGGTAACCAACCGGTTTACAGGCCCGCAGGTACATTCTTTAATGATAAGCCATATATAGAGTTTAATGGAAGTGCCAGTCCTTTGGAAATACCGAATAATCAGATTTTTGATTTCTTAACGGAGACTACTATATATGCAATTGTACAGCCTAATGCCTCTAGTCAGAGTGACTTGGTGCCAATTGTTTCGAAAAGAGTTAATCATAATAGTCAAAATGCTTATTCAATGTTTTTTAACTCCAGAAGATTTGTATCTGACTTTAATTCAGATAATCAAAGAAGAGAATCTAATCAACAGTTTAATCTTTCTGAGTTGAACTCACCGCAAATGTTGAGTACTTCCTATAAAGGATCCAATGTTGGTGCTGATAGAAATGAAATGCGTATAGATGGTGCAGAAATAGCTTACAGGAACAATCCGAACTATTCTGAGCCTTACATAGTGAATACATCTGCACCATTCAGAATTGGTCAGTTAACAGGAAATACAACTCTTGCCAGAATGGATATCGCTGAGGTTTTAGTTTTCAGAAGTGCTCTTAATGAAGCCAGAAAGCGAATTGTTGAAAATTACCTATCAGCTAAATATGGAATTTCTATTTCAAATAACTATTTCCAGTATGAAACTTCACATTCTTTTGAAGTAGCCGGAATTGGAAGAGTAAGCGAAACCAGTCTACATAATAATGCGAGAGGATCTGCAATTTTAACGATTGGAATGCCTCAAAACCTTGAAGATGGTGAGTTTATGATTTGGGGTCACGATAATGCAGGTTATTCAAACGATACCTTAGATGTCCCGGCTTTAGTTAGCGAGAGAATTGAGCAGGTATGGAGAGTATCAACCTCTAAAGAGGGTGCTTTTGGATCGGCCAATATCGGTACTGTAAGAGCAACTTTTGATGTTGAGGAGATTACATTATTACCTGACCACGAATATGTGTTGTTAATAAATAATGACTTTGATAATGACCCTACATTTACAAATGCATTTGTTCAATCAAATGGGGTCTTTAATCCAACAACCGGACAAGTGCAGTTTAATAATACAAACTTCTCAGATGGAGATGCCTTTACTTTAGGTCAGGCTCAAATTACTCCACTGCCGGTTGAATTGATTGCATTTGATGCAGTGAAAGAAGGTACTGCCGTAAATGTTTACTGGGCAACTGCTACAGAGATAGATTCTGACTACTTTATTGTAGAAAGATCAGCTAATGCTGAAGATTACAAAGCTATACAAGTAGTAGAAGCAGCTGGAAACAGCGTAGAAGAAATCTTCTATCAAATAAAAGATGAAGATCCTTACAGCGGAGTAAACTATTACAGATTGAAGCAAGTAGACTTTGATGGCTCTCACGAATACTTCGGTCCTGTATATGTAGTATTTGGTGACAAGAGTGATAAATTTGCTTTCTCTGTATTCCCTAATCCTGTGAAAGATCACAAAATTAATATTTATTTGAGCGGTTGTTCAGGAAAAACTTATCAGGTCTTATTATCAGATAACAGTGGAAGAAGCTGGAATATCGGCGAGGTAAAATGCACAGACAGCAAGCGTGAAACCCTTACTGTAAACAGAGAAATTCCTTCGGGAGTATATAATCTGTTAATGATAGATGAAGACAGAAAGACTTATGGATATCAAATTATTATAAAATAAAATTTAAAATACAGTCAATCATTCGGTTTTTTATATCGAATGGTTGACTTTCTCATTACAAACAACTATTATGCAATCAAATTTAAAATGCGTTTATATTATGGATACTTTAGTCAGTACACTTAAAAAGCGATGTTGGAGCTGGAAAAATAAATTTTCACTCGGACTCGCGATTGCCTTGGGACTTTCGTCCCTAACCCTCAAAACAACAGCTCAAGATCGTTGCGACGATTTTAGCGTTGCTCCCGGACAAGTGATTAACAACACTTGTAATCAGTTAAACTTCCCTACAAATTGCTATGCAACGGAAGTAATAGAGTATCAACCGGGTCTTAATAATTTAGGACAACCGGTTATTGATGTAAGAAGAGACTCTACCAAAGCGTTAGGTCCACCTGATTACAACAATGCTCAAGGTGTAGTAAATTTCGTAACTCTTGGTTTTGGTGGTCACATTATTTTGAAGTTTGAAAACCCTATCCTGAATGGACCGGGCCCGGACTTGCTTTATGTTGAGACTACTTGGGGAAACAATAACAATTGTGCCCTTTACCCTGAAAGAGCTGAAGTTTATGCATCTCAGGACAATGTTACCTATTACTATATTGGCGAAACTTGTCTTGATGGTGTTTTTGATTTAGATAATGCAGTTGATGATATGGGTAATCCAGTTTATCTTCCAAATGCACAGTATTTTAAAATTCTGGATATTTCAGATCCTAATGACTTCAGCTTAAGTGCTACTTCTGATGGAATTGAAGTTGACGGATTGCAGTGTTTAAATGGAACAACTGTGGCTATGCCTGATGGAGACGGTTCAATTAACCTGGATGTTTCAGGTGGTAATGAGCCTTATATTTTTCAGTGGTCTACAGGAGATCAAACAATTGACTTAAATGATTTAGGTGCAGGTACTTTTGATGTAACTGTTTTGGATCAAATTGATGCAAATGGTTTAATTTGTACTGCAACCGCTTCTATAGAAATTATGGCACCGGACCCTTTGGAAATACATGCAGTTTCTGTACAAAATCCAACTTGCCCCGGTGTTAACAATGGTTCTATTGAAATAGATATTACAGGTGGAACAGCTCCTTATGATATTAACTGGGCAGGATTAACAAATGTTACTTCTACAGCCCTTACTAATATTGGTGCTAATGATTACACGGTAATCGTTACAGATGCTAATGGTTGCGAAAGCTTCGCAAGCTTTAATTTGCAAGACCCGGCCGGAAATTTCTTTTTGGATTATGATGTAACGAATGCAAGTTGCTTAGGGCAGGCTGATGGTTCAATAGAGGTTTTAAGTGTTGGTTGTATTGTATCTTTTACTCCACCATATACTTTTTCATTAGGTAAGCCCGATGGATCTGTAGAAGTGTCTGCGGATGGTTTATTTGAAAACTTACCAAATGGTGAGTATGAGTTAATGATTGAAGATGCAAATGGTAATCAAGATGTTGCATTTGTAGTAGTTAGTGCAGATGACTTCATAGATATTTCAATTGATGAAATAAATCACGTAACTTGTTTTGGTGGTAATGATGGTTCAGTTTCTCTTAACATCACAGGATGTGCAGGAAATTATAACATTGACTGGAATGGAGTTGATCCAAATGCTTTATCTGCCGGAACTTATACTGTTGAAGTAACTGATGCTGATGGAAATACTTCATCTTTAGATTATACTATTAATCAAGCTGATGAAATTCAGGTATTATTAGTTCAGCCGGGAACAAGTTGTTCAGTAAATGCTACTGTAAACTTTGGTGTAGAGCCTTACACTTTTGAGTGGACTAACATTATGGATGCTAACTTTTCAGCAAGTACAAAAAACCTTACAAATGTTACCCCGGGCTTATATAACTTAAAAGTTACAGATGATAACGGATGTATTAAAGAACAATTTATTAGTTTAATGAACTGTACTCCACAACAAGGACCTCTTGATTGTCTTGGTGTTGAAAACGGCGATGCTGAAGTTGATGATTGCGGTGTATGTTTAGCCGGTGGAGATACGAATCCTGACTGGAATACTTCATGTACAGATTGTGCCGGAATAGTAAATGGAACAGCAGTAGTTGACGATTGTGGTGACTGTATAGCAGATGGAACTGCAAACCCTGATTTCAATGCTTCATGTACAGATTGTGCCGGAATAGTAAATGGAACAGCAGTAGTTGACGATTGCGGTGACTGTATCGCCGGTGGAACTGCAAGTGCTGATTATAATGCTTCATGTACAGATTGTGCCGGAGATTTATTCGGTAATGCAATTATTGATAATTGTGGAGATTGTGTTGAAGGTTCTACCGGTTTGACAGCTTGTGCTGCAGATTGTAATGGAGACTTTGGCGGAACTGCATTTATTGATGATTGTGGTGTTTGTGCTGAAGGTAATACCGGATTAGTTGCAAACGCAGATCAGGATGATTGCGGAATATGTAATGGAAATAATGAAGATCAGGATTGTGCCGGAGATTGTTTTGGTACAGCAGTAGTTGATGATTGCGGTGATTGTGTTGGTGGTTCTACCGGTGCAACTGCATGTGTAATCGTTGATGACTTAATTCTTACTTCAATGTGTTCAGATGATCCTGCAACAGAAAGAAGATGGAGAGTTAGAAATAATAACTCATTTGATGTATCATTTGACTGGTCAGTAGTTGGAACAAGCCAAACAGGCTCAGCTATTGCAGCTTCAGGTGATAACTTCTTCTATACAAATACAGTATCTGGTCCTAATACTACTATAGTATCATGGGTTGATGGTGCAGGAAATGCTCAGCAGACAGTTAAGGCAAGTGGTGGCGCTCAGTGTCCTCCTCCTCCAACTCCTGTTTGTGATATAACTGCTTCTGTAGATAGAGATTATATAGAAATATGTGAAGGCGGATCAGCTCAGTTAGAGGCTTCTGGTGGAGATTCATATACATGGATACCTTCTGCCGGTTTAACTGATGCTAATATTGCTAACCCGAAAGCTTCTCCTTCATCAACTACAACTTATCAGGTGATAGTTGAAGGATTAGGTGGAAACTTAATTCAAAACGGAGACTTCGAAGATGGTAATACCGGTTTCACTACCGATTATAACTATGTAAATACACCTTACTCAGGTGGATACAATTCAGGAACAGGTTTATATCCTGAAGGAGCTTATGCTGTTGATGTGAATCCTAACTTCTACCACCCACAATTCCAGGGTAGTGATTTAACTACAGGAAGTGGCAAGTTTATGATTGTTAACGGTTCTCCTAATATGGGCGACAAAGTATGGTGTCAGAATGTTAGTGTTGAGCCTAATACTTCTTATGAGTTAGAAGCTTATGTTTCTTCTCTTGTATCCAGCAACCCTGCAATTGTTTACTTTACTGTAAACAGTACAGCTGCTCTTCATTTACCGGTTACAGCTCCTTCTACTCAGAATAGCTGGATACCTTTCGGTGGTGAGTGGTATAGTGGAACTTCTACTACTGCAGAAGTGTGTATTTATAATGAAAACACTATTAAGTCAGGTAATGACTTTGGTTTAGATGAAATTTCTATGAAAGCTGTTTGTACAGATACAGCTACTGTTGAAGTGGTTGTAAACCCTGTACCTGCTGTAACAGAAATCGCTTCTATTGCAAATGAGTGTCCTGCAGAAACTGCAGACTGGTCATCAGTAACAGGCCCTAACGGTGAAGCATTTGCTAATGCTGTTGGTGTATTTGAAGATGAAGACCTTACAACTCCTGCAACTGACTTTACAACTGAATCAGGTACTTACTATATTACCTGGGACGATGAGTCTGAAGATAATTGTCGTGCAGTATACACTGTTGAAGTTACAATCACCGATTGTTCTTTAGTAGGTGAATGTTATGCAACAGAAGTTGTTGACTTCAATCAGGCTTTAAATAAAGATGGAAACCCTGTTTTAGGTATCAGAAGTGATCCTGATGCTGCTTTAGGTGCTCCTAACTCTCAGGCTGCTGTTACTAACGGAAACTGGGTTTCTCTTGGCTTCGGTGGTGACATAACTTTAAAGTTTGCAAACCCTATAGCTAACGGACCCGGAGATGATATCAAAATTTGGGAAGTAACCGGAAGTGTAGGTTCACCATCATTAACAGATGCAACACCTTGTTCTACATACCCTGAATTTGCTGAAATTTCAGTTTCTCAGGATGGTTCAACTTGGTATGTAGTTGATACTTTATGCCGTACGGGTTCTGTTGATATTGATCCTCTACCATGGGTACAGTATGTTAGAATTGTTGATTTAAGTGATCCTAACGATTTTCCAAGTTCAGTAACTTCTGATGGATATGATGTTGATGCTATCGAATGTCTTAACGGACTATGGGTACCACCTTCATTATCTTGTCAGGCTGATTCAGTGGTTAGTTATAATCAAGGACTAAACAAACTTGGTGGACCTGTATTAGCTGACAGAAGTGATCCTTTAGTAGTCTTAGATCCTCCAACAGGAAATAATGCTCCGGGTGAGTTCTTCTCACTAGGGTTTGGCGGTGAAATCGTTGTTAAGTTTAACGATGGTATCAAAAATGAGCCCGGACAAAATGATTTCAAAGTATATGAAACCAGTTTTGGAAACCCAAGCTGTAATCAGTATCCTGAGAAGATTGATGTTTTTGCATCTCAGGATGGTACTCCATCTAGCTGGGTATACCTTGGACAAGGATGTTTAGATTCTGAATTTGATTTGGGACCTCTTCCTTGGGCTAAATATATCAAGTTAATTGATGTAAGTAACCCTAATGATTTCAGCAACGCTGTTAATTCTGATGGGTATGACTTAGAAGGATTTGAATGCTTAAGTGGTTCTCCGGATGATTTTGATGACAGATTCGGTGAGTCTTGTTTCGCTACTCAGGTTATTTCTTACAACCAAGGATTGCGTAACAATAATACTCCTGTAATTCCTGAAAGATCTGATGCTAGTGTAGCAACAGGTATGCCTACAGGTAACAATGCTCCGGGTGAGTTCTTCTCACTAGGATTTGGTGGAGAAATTGTTCTTGGATTCGACTTTGTTGTATTCAATGAGCCGGGAGAGAATGACTTGTATGTAGTTGAAACTACTTTCGGATTCAACTGTAATCAATATCCTGAAACTGCAGAAGTATTCGGTTCTAAGAATGGTTCTGACTGGGTATTCTTAGGTGAGATTTGTCATGATGGTTTTATCAATCTTGATAATGGCCCAATGGCATGGTTGAAGTATGTTAAAATAGTAGATACTTCTGATCCTAATGATTTCAGTGGAACTGCTGATGGTTTCGACTTAGATGGAGTAATTTGTGCTTCATTAGTAAACCAGTTCAAAGAACAACAAGCTCAGTATTCAAGAGAAGACTTGTTAAATGAAGGTTTAGAATTAGTTGAAAGCGGAAAAGCTTCAGCTTATCCAAATCCATTTAACAATCAATTCACTATAGAATATGTTCCTGCTATTCAGGATAAGCAGGTTGACATTCAGGTTGTTAATTTATTAGGTCAACCGGTTTATACAGAAGCAATTTCAATTGAAAATGCTGAAGTAATAAACAGAGAGATTGACTTAAATAACATGGAAAGCGGTGTTTACATCGTTATCATCAAATCTGAGTCAGCAAATGAGCAAATAAGGCTTATTAAGAAATAAACCTTAAGTTCATAAACTTAAAAGGGGCTGTATTTTAGAATACAGCCCCTTTTTTTATTTGTAAACAATGGTAAGATTAGATGATTGAGGATCAGGGATAAAACTTTAGTAAAAGCTTTTATTCTTCAAATAGTAAGATTTTAACAAAGGACAGATTTTATACCGCTCATCAGCGGTATCTTCATATAGTCTCGATAAAGTGGTGTAAACTTGTTCAATTCCAATTTTATCGGACCATTCAAGAGGTCCCATGGGGTAGCCGGTACCTAATTTCATGCCTTTGTCAATGTCAGCTATAGACGCAGTACCTTCTTGCAAAGTAAAACACGCCTCGTTTATAATCATAAATAATACTCTTGGAGTGACCATTCCCACCCTGTCTTCTACCAGACAGTAATTCCAGTTTAGTTTAGCAGCAAGTTTTTTTAAGATATCTTCATCTTCTTTTTCTAAAAGTGAAAACTCTAAAACCGGTCTGTCCATGAAAGTTGGAAGTGTATTCATTCCAATAAGCTTGCACTGTATTTCACCATGAAAATCTTTCTGTATTTGCGCAAGCTGTTTTCTCACAGCACCAACAAATATTACTTTATCTTGCATGGGAGCATAATATTGCAAATTGTCTTCTTTTTCATCAAATTGGAGATCAAATATTAAATCGTACTTTCCTAAAATAGAGTCATTGACCAGTATTCGGTGATCTACATTAAACTCCTCAGGAATTTTTTTTCTTAATTCACTTGCAGAAACTTTTTCACCTATGATTAAAATATTCATTATCTGATTTTTCTTTTTAAATTTATGATTGGATATGACAAAACTAAAAACTCTTTTTTAAAAAGTAGTTTAAATTTTATAAACACCATTTATTTTTTACATAATCTTTAACATGAAAATAATTAAAACCGATAAAGCTCCCTTACCAATAGGGTCATACAGCCAGGCTGTTGTACATGCTGACACTGTTTTTGTCTCCGGGCAAATTGCAATTAATCCGGAAACAAATGAATTGATGACAGATAATATTGAAATAGAAACAAAAACCGTACTGAATAACTTAAAAGCAGTACTGGAAGCATCCGGAAGCTCTCTGGATAAAGTTATAAAATGCTCTGTTTTTTTATCTGATATGGAGCTGTTTGCTAGTGTAAATGAAGTTTACAGTCAATTTTTTGTAAATCATAAGCCTGCAAGGGAGGCGATTGCCGTAAAAGCATTACCAAAATATGTAAACGTTGAAATTTCTGCTATTGCAGCGGTTTAAATAAAATCATTTTTTGCTAATCCACGGGCTGTCTTTAATATAAAACCTCCAGGGGAGCAGCGCATGATTTTCAGCATAATCTATTCCTATTCTTTTAGATGAAACAATTGAAAAGTTATTATCAGGCATGTTTTCAATTGTTATAATCCCTTTATTTACTTCAGTACCATTGTGCAAATTGTTAACTCCCAGAGCTTTTGTTAACTTTCCGGGCCCGGAACCCAGATTGTGTAAGTTATTTGTATTTCTACGCCTCACCATTTTATCTACACCTTCAATTGGCTGTATGGCTCTGATAAGAACAGCATCCGGAATTCCTTTTTTGTTGGTAACAATATTGAGAAGGTAATGGATTCCATAACAAAGATAAACATAGACGGTGCCTCCGGGTTCATACATTACAGTAGTCTTTTTTGTAAACCGGTTTTGATAGGCGTGGCAAGCTTTGTCGAAAACACCATTATAGGCTTCTGTTTCTACAATTATTCCTGAGCAAAATTCTTTATTAATATTAGTAGATATCTTTTTGCCTAAAAGATTACGGGCAATTTGAACTACATCTTCACCTTGAAAAAAAGAAAAGTCGGTTTGCACTATAAGTTAGGGTTCTTTCTTACATATGAAAATCTTGATTCAGGTTGAACTACATAAATAAATTCAACATCCTCTTTTATGTGACAACTATTACAGGCTGCAATAAATAATTTCATCTGATGGTCAAAGTTTTCGGCATTTTTGCTTTCTAAAACTTTTTGTAATTGTGGAATTGATGTATTTAAAAAATCCTCTGAAGAAGTTGCTCTTCCGGGTCTTCTGGTTATTCCATATTCAATAGCTTCTTCCAAATGTTCAAGTTGATAGATTGCATATTCCCAGTTTTCATCTATCCCTGCCCAGTACAATTCCCCAAACCTGTAGTTAACCTCTTTCATAGCAGCAGAAAACCCTCCAAGATGGTTTGTTATTTCATCAAACTTTTCAAGAGTACTGCCTTTTAACCAGCCTCCACTGCCTACGGCTTCACTCTCATTATTATTTTCAATTGAACTACAAGCGTAGAAACTGACTGAAATGCTTATTATAACAAAGTATATTATTTTCATATTGAAGATGTAATTAAATTTAAAGATGACAAAGTATAACCTTTTTATTTGAATTACGTAAAGTTAAGAAATTGCTTTGAAACTTTATTTGAATTTCAAAATGCGAAAAAAAATAACCGTATGTTAAAATATATATTGATCTTTTTAATGATTGCTGTAACTTATGATTTAAAGGCAAGCGAACAAGTAGATGAACCGGATGATATTCCAGACTATATACCTCATACACTCCCAAATTATAATAGAGCAGGTTCTTTTTCGGCTCATCTTAATACTTTTTTCTTTTCTGAACCCAATACGATTAGTGTACCTGCTGCTTTAAGATTGTCTTATTCACCGGTGAATAACTTTAGTATTGGCTTAATGGCGGTTCATTATAAGTTTAAGCAAACGATTTCTACCGAAAATGGAACTCGTTTTTATGATGATGTTGTTTACAGACATTTTTTTTATGGCATAAATGGTCAGCTTTTTATCACTGATTTTTTGCATACACATCTTGGATTAAAAATTCATCCGGACTATTTCAATATTTATCTTAATGGATTTACGGGATATGGCACAGCAAATGCAATTAGCGGTGGTGACCCGGATACTGATTTTGTGAAAAGGGGTTCTAAGTTTGGTTATGGAATGTCTTTAGGCTTCAGAAGTTTGTTTACAGATACTATTGGCTTTTTTGCTGAAGCCGGATATTCAGATTATGGATATCTTAAAGCAGGAGTGAGTTTTTTAATTATTAAGTAGTTTTTTTACTTCTTTTATTACTCAAATGCTTCAGACGAATAACTTCTTTATCTTCCAAATATCTCCATTTTCCCCGGCTAAGATTTTTTTTTGTTAAACCGGCAAATAAGGCTCTGTCTAATTTTACAACTTCATAATTTAAATGTTTGAAGATTCTCTTTACAATGTGATTTCTGCCTTCATGTAAAGAAATTCCCACTACTTTTTTATCTTTTTCATCAGGGAAAGCAAGTTCATTTACAAATACAGGCCCGTCTTCAAGGGTAAGGCCGGCAAGAATTTTTTCAAAATCCTGAATATTTAATGGCTTATCAAGTGTAGCCATATATACTTTTTCAATTTCGTGAGAGGGATGAGTAAGCTTAAAAGTCAACTCACCATCATTGGTTATCAATAAGACTCCGGTTGTATTTCTGTCTAATCTGCCAACCGGGAATACTCTGTATTGGGTAGCTCCGGCTATATAATCTAAAACAGTACGTCTTTCTTTTTCATCTTCTACAGTGGTAATACAGTTTTTGGGTTTATTAAGTAATATGTAAACATATCTTTCAGGTTTAACTAGCTTCCCCTGATAAATTACTTTGTCATTTGGCTTTACTTTGTGCCCCATTTCCTTTACAACAACTCCATTAACTTTAACTTTTCCGGACTGAATAATTTCATCAGCTTTACGACGGGAAGCAATACCTGCATTCGAAAGATATTTGTTTAATCTCATTTCTTCAAATTCTGATGAATCTTTCAAATGAATAGAATCAATTTTTTGATTTTTCTGACTTTCCCTTTTCTTCATAATAATTAATTTTCTCTTTGCTGTTTTTGAAATGCATTCCACCCCTGAGCGGTTAAAGGATAATGATTGCCGGACTCGGTTACTATTACGGTTTTTTCTTTGGCAGCAGTTATATGACCCACAACACAAACGTCAGTTAAATTTTTAATCTTGTCATAATCTTTTTGGTCTACCGTAAACAAAAGCTCATAATCTTCTCCGCCACTTAAAGCAGCTGTTACCGGTGAAATATTAAATTCACTAGCTAAGGAAATAGTATCATTATGTAGCGGTATATGCTCTTCATATATCCTGGCTCCACATCCTGAAGATTCTGTGATATGAAGCATTTCAGAAGACAAACCATCGGAAATGTCAATCATTGATGTCGGAAGTATGTTGTTTTTCTTTAAAGATTGAATCACATCTTTGCGCGCTTCCGGTTTTAATTGTCTGCCAACACAGTATGTGTGTTCTGTTAATTCAGGTTGCATTTTTGGATTATCCAGAAAAACTTGTTTTTCCCTTTCAAGTAGCTGAATCCCTAAATAAGCTGCTCCTAAATCTCCGGAAACGCATATTAAATCATGTTCTTTAGCACCTGAGCGATAGACAATCTCATCTGCCGGAGCTCTTCCAATTGCGGTTATACTTATCATTAATCCACTTGGAGAGGTGGTTGTATCGCCCCCTACTAAATCAACTCCATACTTTTCGCATGCTAATTGAATGCCACTATACAATTCTTCCAAGGCTTCTACAGAAAATCGATTAGAAATAGCAATAGAAACCAATATTTGTTCAGGTTCTGCATTCATAGCATAGATGTCAGACAGATTTACAATCACAGACTTATATCCTAAATGTTTTAAAGGCATGTACATTAAGTCAAAATGCACCCCTTCTATAAGCAAATCAGTAGAATGGAGGCTAAATTGAAAATTCGTATCAATGACGGCAGCATCATCACCTATGGCTTTAATTGTTGAAGTATTTTCAATATTAAATTGTGAAGTCAGATGCTTTATCAATCCAAATTCTCCTAAGCTGGAAACTTCAGTTCTATTTGTATCGTGATTTTTTTTTGACATTTTTTCTGTATTTCATTACAAATTTACGGAGAATTTTAACCATTATGTAAAAAGCTTTTTAATATAGCATTGAATTTGAAAAAGAATTACTTTTAAAGTCAGACCTAAGACTTTTGATTTTTTTAGGTTAAATTTGTTTTTACAAACGATTAATCAGTAAATTATCTGTTATGAAAAATTATTTTTTTACAATTATTTGTTGCTTTATCTTTTTTTCTTTGTCGGCACAGGAAGGGTCTGTAGTTTCTGATGGAATTGAAGATGAACAAAACTTTGCGGTTCAGCAAAGAGATGCACAGTTTCCCGGGGGGGACCGGGCCATGAACGACTTCATATATGAAACGCTGAAATACCCTGAAGAAGCTATCAAGAATCGCGCTGAAGGTAATGCTATGATTTCATTTGATGTTTCAAGTGAAGGCAAAATATCAAATGTTCATGTTTTGTCCAGAATGGACGATGCACTTGCAGAGGAGGCAAAGCGAATAGTAAAAGAAATGCCTGATTGGGAACCTGCTTTAAGAAACGGAACACCTGTAAATGCTAACAAAATCATCACTATTTCATTTAGATTGTAAATAAATTTATGTACCGGGAAAAAGAAAACAGGGTAGTTGATGGTGTCTTAAATTCAGGGGATAATTTCTTTAAAAGCGATTTGCTACTTAAAGAATTTGTTAATAATCATGTTTCTTCCGATGCATTTACTTATATGCATGATCAGTGGACAAAAACCGGAAAGTCTGCTGCAAATGAAATGAATGAGTGGTCTTACTTGGCTGACAAATTTGGTCCGGAGCTTATCAGGAGAAATATGATTGGAGAAGATATATTTGAAATTCGATTTCATCCTTCTTACGATAGCTTACTAAAAGTAGCTGTCGAATCTGAAATGCTTCATGTTAAATGGGAGCCAAAGCTTCGTAAAAAATATAAAAAAGAACTGCATACACTTGGCTTTGTCTCAGGTTATCTTTTTTCTTTAACAGAGCAAGGGCAATACTGTCCACTTTGTATGACAGATGGTGTTGCCAGACTTATTGATAAATACTGCAAGCAGGAAGTGAAAGATAAACTCTTGCCCGGGATTTATACAAAAAATGCAGAACAGCTTCTAACCGGTGCTATGTATTTAACTGAAAAAAGAGGTGGCTCTGATGTTGGAGCGAATATTGTTTCAGCCAATAAAGCTCAAAAAGATACCTTCCTTTTAAATGGTGAAAAATGGTTTTGCAGCAATGCAAATGCCGACATTATTTTCGCACTTGCCAGAACCGACAATGACAAAAAGGGAACAAAGGGACTTTCTATTTTCTTACTGGAAAAGTATTTGAAAAACGGTGAAAAAAATCCAATTGAGATTTTGCGTCTAAAAGATAAATTGGGCGTAAGGTCAATGGCTAGTGCAGAATGCATGTTGAAAGACACAGAGGGCTTGCTGGTTGGAGAGGAGTTCAACGGATTTAAAGTAATGCTGGAAATGATTAATCTGAGTCGATTATACAACAGTCTTGCTGCTTTGTCTGCCGGCAGACGGGCAATAGTTGAAGCTTATACTTTTTTAAAACAAAGGAAAACTTTCGGTAAAATAGCTTTAGAGCATGCTTTGGTTAAAGATAAACTCGGGGAATTGGCTGCTCTCAATATCATCAGCTTTTATATGACCTGGAAAAGTATACAGACTCTTGATAAAGCTGATAATGGTGATGAAAATGCAAAAATTTCAATCCGGTTGCTAACCCCTATGGTAAAAAAGTTTACTGCTGAAAATTCTGTTTATTTATGTAGGGAAAGCATGGAATTGATGGGAGGTTTAGGTTATATAGAAGATGGAATAATTCCCAGGCTTATGAGAGATGTTATGGTTTTGCCTATTTGGGAAGGAGCCGGCAATATTATGATATTGGATATGCTAAGGGCTTCTTTGAAAGATGGTGCTTTAGAAAAGCAAGTTCAGTATATTAAACAAACTAGTTTTTTTACCGAGGAGGCTTCAACAATAGTTTCTGAAAAACTACATAAATTGCTACAAACAGCTGAAAGTTTCAAAAAGCTAAATGGAGATGAACTTGAGTTTGCAGCTAAATATTTTTTCCTGGATTTTATGCCCCTAGTCCAACTTGCGATTTTAGAAGAATACAGCAATGAAGCTAATCAAGAACGTATGATTGGCGCAAAGGAATACTTACTCTTAAAGATAACTAAAAAGCATAAACAAAAGCCTTACACTAAAGAGGATGTGATAAACATGATGGCCTGGAATTTTGACTGATAGAGAGAAAAATTTATAGAAATTTTAAAAAATAATTTTTACTGAATTTTAGTTTATATAAAGCTTATAACATTGATATCCTGATTTAAAAAAAATACATATGTTTTCTTTTGAAAAGCCGGAAAGTCTATATTTTTTATTAGGTTGGGTTTTATTTTTACTGATTTTTTTGTCTTTCTTCTTTTGGAGAAAAAAAGTACTTGCTAAAATTGGGCACTCTTCAACTGTGTTGAAGATGATGCCCTTAAGGCCAGGAGGTAAGTATATAATCAGTTTCGTGCTTTTTTCAATCAGCTTTTTTTTATTTGTAATTGCCTTGGCAAATCCAAGGGTGGGGACAAGTACTCAAACAGTTAGCAGGGAAGGAGTAGATGTTTTATTTCTCATGGATGTTTCAAACTCTATGATGGCAGAGGATATTAGGCCTAATCGCTTAGAGAGAGCAAAAAACTTTATGTTGAGGACTATCGGTGAAATGCGGGGAGATAGAGTTGGAATCGTTGTTTTTGCCGGAGATGCATATTTAAAACTACCTTTAACCGGTGATTATAGAATAGCATCAGCATTAACTCAAACACTGAGACCGGAAATGGTTCCTGTGCAGGGGACTAACATTCCCGCTGCACTGGAAAGGGCGGTTAAAAGCTTTGAAGAGGCCGAAATGGATCACAGAGTAGTTGTATTGATTACGGATGCAGAAAATCATGAAGGAGATATCGAAAGTGCAGTTTCGCTTGCTGTATCAGAAGGAATCAGAATTTTTGTTGCAGGAATAGGTACAACCGAAGGAGCTCCAATACCTGTGTATGATAGGAGAGGTATTCAAACAGATTATAGAAGAGATGCAAATGGGAGCATAGTGCTTACAAGATTTAATGAAGAAAAGGCAAGAATTTTGGCAGAATCAGGAAATGGTAAGTTTATTAATCTCCAAACTACTATGAATGCACATTTTGAGTTAATAAATGAAATAGGCGAATTGGAAAAAAGAGAAATTGATACAGTGGTTTATGTTGATTTTGAATCATATTTTCAATATTTTCTTTTTGCCGGTTTTTTATTCATTTTAATAGACGGATTTATCCCAATGAGAAAATCTATTTGGTGGGATAAACTAAAAAATAAGAATTAAAGGAGCTTATTGATGATAGAAAGTAAAAGAGGTAATATGATGAGAGCTTTTATATTTATGTTATTTTTATTGGTTTTACTTTCTGAAAGTTTGACTGCTCAAGTTAATATTCAGGGTAGACAAGATTTGAGAGAGGGTATTAGATTATATGAGGAAGGGAGTTATGAGTTAGCTGAAGAAAGTTTTAGAAGGGCAATTGAAAATAATGCAGGTGACAGAGCTCTTTATAATCTGGGAAACACACTTTATGCACAAGGTAGATTTGAGGAAGCTATGGAAGTTTATCAGAGAATACAGCAGGAAGCAACTGATAGGAATTTGCGTTCACGTTCGTTTTATAATCAGGGAAATATTCAGTTAGAAAAAGGAGAAATTGGGGAAAGTATTGAAAGCTTTAAAAATGCATTACGATGGAATCCTTCTGATGTTGATGCAAGGTATAATTTAGCATATGCTTTAAACCGATTACAACAAGAGCCCCCTCCGCCTCCTGAACAGGATCAGGATGAGGAACAAGATGAAAATCAGGATGAGCAGGAACAGGAAGAAAGTGGAGAAGGTGAAGGAGATGATGATGAACAGGAACAAGAGCCGGGTGATGAAGAAAGAGATGAGCAGGAGCAGGATAGCCGGCAGGATGAAGGTGATGCAGATTCTGATGAACAAGAACAGGACGGACAAAGCGACATTGATTTAAGTCCTGAAGATATTGAACGTATATTAGAGGCTTTGGAAGGTCATGAACAGGAATTGCAGGAAAAGTGGCAGGATGAACAAATAAGTCCGGCTGATAGAAGTATTGAAAAAGATTGGTAGTATGCTAAAGCAAAAACTTTTTTATTTAATTTTATTTTTAGTTATCCCTTTTGGGCTAATGGCTGAAGTAAGCTTTGAAGCCAGTTTGAATAGAGATAAAGTAGGCATGATGCAAACTTTTCAGGTGAGCTTTAAACTAACCAATGCAAGAGGAGGAAATTTTCAACCACCGGATTTGAGTGATTTTATGATAGTTTCCGGCCCAAATCATTCAACCAGCGTGCAGAGAATAAATAGGAATGTTGAAGAAACCTTTACCATTTCTTACTTTCTACGGCCAAGAAGACCGGGTAAGTTTACAATAGAGCCTGCTTCAATAAGTGTAAGTGGAAACGAATATCAGTCTAATCCTTTAACGATAGAAGTGATTGAGGATGACGTAGCACCTGACCAAAGGCAAGAAAGAGAGGAAACTGTCGATATTACCGCACAAATTCGGGAAAACTTATTTCTCAGATTATCTGCAGACAAAAGTGAAGTTTTTGTTGGAGAACAGTTAACAGTAGATTTAAAGATATATAGCAGAGTAAGGACAAGTAATTTTGCTTATGAAAACGCTCCTTCTTATAATGGGTTTTGGGTAGAGGAATTAGAGGTTGAAAATACCAATATTGGTATTGAAACTGTCGATGGTAGACAATTTGAAGTTTTAAAAGTATCTAAAGTCGCCTTATACCCTCAGCGTTCCGGTTTATTAAAAATTGACCCGGCTGAGTTGAAAACAACTGTTAGGGTTGAGATTCCCCGACAGAGAAGAAGTTTTTTTGATAGTCCATTTGGAAGTTTTCAAAATATCCCATACTCTTTTAAGAGCAATGCTTTAGAAATAAAAGTAAAGCCTCTGCCACAAACCGGCAGACCGGAAGGTTTTAATGGAATGGTTGGTGATTTTTCTATTGAAATGCAATATGATAAGACATCTCTGGAAGTGGATGAACCATTCACTGTTACATTAAGTAAGATCGGTACCGGCAATTGGCATAATGTAAGTAGCCCAAATTTAACTTTCCATGAAAACTTTGAAGTTTTTGACCCCAGAGTAAATCGAAACATCAGACAAAGAAACAATCGTTTAAGAGGTAATATAAATTATGAGTATCTGTTGATACCCAGAAGACCAGGGAGCTTTACCTTGCCCGAGTATAATTGGGTATATTTTAACCCGCAAACAGAAAGATATGTTTCACTTTCAGTAGGTGGGGATGAAATATTGATTGAAGGTGAGGACAGGCTATTATCTGATGCAAATAATATTCAAAGAAGGGAGGTTGAGCGGATAAGTGAGGATATACACTTTATAAGAACCGGAGAGCTGAAGGATCAAAAAATTCCGGGTCCATTTTATACAAACACACTTTTTATACTCTTATATACAATCCCTCTCGGATTAGCTGTTTTTGGATTTATTTACCAAAGGAAAAAAGAGAGAAAGGAAAGGAATCCGGTATTCTGGAAGCAACAACGAGCTTTTGAAATTTTTAGTAAAACCTTAAAATCACTTCAAAAAGGAACATTAAGTGATGAAGTGGTAGTTCAAAAGCAGCTCGTAAATGCAGTACACAATTATGTAGGGAATGTTTGCGGTAAAGGACATGCAATAACAGAAAGAGATGCAATAACAGAAGAGCTTTTAAAAAAAGGGGTAAGTGAAAAGGCAATTAAAAGCCTGTTAGACTTTATTGAGAAATTTGAGTTGTCTGTTTATGCTCCCGGTTACAAGTCGGCTTTTTCTGCTGAATCCCAAAAAGAATTATTTAATATAATAGAAACTATAGACCGTGAAGTTGCTAAAGTGTAAGTTAATTGAACAAATGAAGATTGGTTTCTTTATTCATTTTCGGCTAATTATTTTATTGATAACTTTTGTTTATTCAAATAATTCATTTGCATCCGGAAAAGATTTGTTTGAAAAAGCAAATAATCAATACAGTGAAGGTTTGTTTTTTGATGCGATAGAAAATTATTACCAATTGCTTGATGAAGGATATAGAAATGCGGATGTATACTTTAATTTGGGAAACGCTTATTACAGATTGGGTAAAGTTGGAAAATCTATTCTTAATTATGAGAGAGCTCTTTTGTATGAGCCTGGAAATGCAGAGATTTCTCACAATTTATATTTAGCCAATCAAAGAAGTGCAGATATTATTACAGCAGCTGAAGGTAATTTTTTAGATAAAATATGGATAATTTGGAAAGGCTTGTTTACTTCAACAACCTGGTCTGTTTTGTCTTTGATTTTTATATGGTTTGCCTGTTTGCTCTCTTTACTCGCTATATTTTTCGTTAAATCATTTACGATTAAATTTACAGCTTATCTAAGTGCTTTAATCTTTGGCGTTTTTTCTTTTTTCTTTTTATTTACATCAAATACCTTATATAAAGAAAAGTACGAACGTAGTTATGGTATTTTAATGACTACAACTGCAGATCTGAAAAGTGAGCCTGCAAACAGTGGCGAAACGCTTTTTAGAATAAGTGAAGGAACCCGGTTTGAAGTGTTGCGAAATGTTGAAAATCACTCCTATGTAAGGCTTGAAAATGCAAATTCCGGATGGCTCAAGAAAGATTATTTCGAAGAAATATTTTAAAGATTCTCAAAAGTGAGCTTCTGCCGGTTGTTAATTGGCCATTTCTGAGAAGAATTTAATCCTCATCAATTGAATTTCTTCATAGCTGATACCTTCATCTTTCAATTCTTTAAAAGCTTCATCAAGCTTGTCGTTTTCAGCCTCCATAAAATAATCAAATATTATTTCTTGTTGTTCTTCATCAAGCACATCATTGATGTAATAATTCAGATTAATTTTAGTACCTGAAAACACAATAGTTTCAATCTCTTTGAGGAGGTCTTCAAATTTGAGTCCTTTCTGGTTAGCGATATCTTCAAGTGGTATTTGTCTGTCAATATTTTGAATGATGGAGATTTTTGCAGCAGATTTATTTGCAATCGATTTAATGGTAAAGTCTACAGGCCGATCAATATCATTATCCTCTACATATTGCTCGATAAGTTTAACAAATTTTTGCCCATATCGTATAGCCTTACCTTTGCTTACTCCGGAGATGTTTGATAATTCTTCGGTTGTGACAGGGTAATTGGCTGCCATGTCTTCCAAGGAAGGGTCTTGAAAAATAATGTATGGAGGGACTCCCTTTTCTTTAGCAACTTTCTTTCTGAGATCTTTTAGCAGTTCGTAGAGTTGCGGGTCTAAAATAGCAGATCGTCCTGAGTCTTCTGAGGATCCGTTCTCGTTAATCTCAAAAATATGATTAAGCGAAATCTCAAAAGGCTTCGGATTTTTAAGGAAACTATGACCGGCTTCAGTCATTTTTAAAATACCGTACTGTTCAATATCCTTTCGAATTAAATTTTGTACAAGTGCATTCTGAATTACAGAAGTCCAATGATGTTTCTCTTTGGCTTTGCCTTTTCCGAAAAATTTAGTTTTATCATGTGAAAAAGCAATAATGTCTCTGTTTTTTTCACCCGTAATCACACCCACTATGTGCTTTATCTGATGTTTTTCATTTAGCTCTTTGATAACTTCCAAAGCAGTTAATACATCGTCTTTTACATCAATTTTTGCCTTTGGATTTCGGCAATTATCACACATTTTATTACATTGGCTTGTGTCATAACTTTCTCCAAAATAGTGTAATAAAAACTGTCTTCTACAAGATCCTGTTTCTCCGTAAGCAACCATTTCGTGAAGTAGCTGCGAGCCCATTTCCCGTTTTGCAACCTCTTTATTCCGGATAAATTTCTCCATTTTTTCAATATCCTTGTAGTTGAAATAGGTAATACAGATACCTTCCAGACCATCTCTGCCTGCCCTTCCGGTTTCCTGATAATAATTTTCAATACTTTTCGGGATATTAAAATGGATAACGAAGCGAACGTCCGGTTTATCTATACCCATACCAAACGCAATTGTAGCTACAATTACATCGGTTTCTTCCATCAAAAAATCGTCCTGTGTCTTAGCCCTAACAGCCGGATCCAGACCGGCATGGTATGGGGCCGCTTTAATTCCGTTTACAACTAAAGTCTGAGCAATTTCTTCAGCAGATTTCCTGCTTAAAACATAAATTATACCGGACTTACCGGGCTTTGTTTTAATAAACTGAACGATACTCTTCTTTGTATCCGAATCATTTGATTTATTTCTTATTTCATAATACAGATTGGTTCTGTTAAATGAAGAAACATATATGTTGGGAGTTTTTAGTCCAAGGTTTTTTACAATATCAGATTTAACTTTGGGTGTTGCTGTAGCAGTTAGAGCTATTAAAGGAATATTCGTTCCAATAAAATCTACCATCAAACGAATTCGTCTGTATTCAGGCCTAAAATCATGACCCCACTCAGATATACAGTGTGCCTCATCAATTGCAACAAAAGAAACATTTAATCCTTTAAAAAACTCTAAATTTTCTTCTTTTGTAAGCGTCTCCGGAGCCACATAAAGCATTTTTGTCTCCCCGCTTATTAAATCTTCTTTTACTTTCCTTATCTGAGCTTTAGTCAGGGAGGAATTCAAAAAATGCGCAATGTTAGGGTTTTGGCTATATGCCCTCATTTGATCAACCTGATTTTTCATCAGAGCTATCAAAGGAGATATTACTATTGCTGAACCTTTACTTAAAATTGCAGGAAGTTGATAACAGAGAGATTTACCCCCACCTGTAGGCATTAAAACAAATGTATCATTACCTTTTAAAATGCTCTGTATTATAGATTCCTGATTGTCTTTAAAGTTATCAAACCCGAAATAATCTTTCAGAGCTTGCTTTATATTTATACGTTCTTCTGCTATTTCCATGTATTTTACTTACTGAATTGATACTAAAAACTTAATTTTATGTTAATATAATTTATTTAGGCAATATTTCAATGAAATCTGTTGTGTATTTTTTTTAAAGCAGATTCTAATTATTAAATGTCATTTTTCATCTTGTGAAAAAATGTAGTAATATTGCATTGAAATGAACATACGAAGTTAACAAATTTATGTTCATTTTTATTGGAAAAATTAAAAAACAATGAGCAAAAATTACGCCGTAATTATGGCAGGTGGAATAGGCAGTCGATTTTGGCCTAAAAGCAGGACTGCTTACCCTAAACAATTTATAGATATACTGGGAATAGGCAAAACACTTATTCAGTTGACTTTTGATCGATTAGCTCTAGTTGTTCCCGCTGAAAATATTTATATTATTACAAATGAAAGTTACTATGGGTTGGTAAAAGAACAAATACCAAATATAAAAGACGATAACATTTTGTTAGAGCCTGCAAGAAGAAATACGGCACCGTGCATCGCCTACTCCTGCAGTAAAATTTTACATAATGAGCCTGACGCTAACATTTTAATAGCCCCATCTGATCATTTTATTCATGATGAAATAAAATTTAAAGACTACGTAAAAAAAGCATTCAGGTATCTCAAACTTAATCCTAAAGCTCTGTTAACATTGGGTATAAAGCCATCCAGGCCGGATGTAAACTATGGGTATATTCAATACCATGAAGATAAAGTTGAAGAAGGATTTCATAAAGTAAAAACCTTTACTGAAAAACCAAATGAAGAACTTGCCAAAACTTTTTTGAAAAGTGGTGATTTTTTATGGAATTCAGGAATTTTTCTTTGGAAAGCGAAAACGATAATGAATGCGTTTACTAAACTTCTTCCGGATATTTATGATGCATTTAGAGATGGCAAAAATTATTATTATCGAAAAGGAGAATCCGCTTTTATTAAAAAGGCATATACGCTTTGCACCAATATCTCCATTGATTACGGCGTTTTAGAAAAATCTAAAAGCGTTTATGTAATGCCTTCCAGTTTCGGTTGGACTGATTTGGGAACATGGGGAAGTCTCTATGATCATTATGAGAAAGATTATTTAGGAAATGCGGTTTCAGGTAAAAATGTCATTATCTATGATGCCGCAAATTGCATGGTAATGAATTCACAAGATAAATTAATGGTTTTGCAAGGGCTTAATGATTATTGCGTGATTGATACTGCGGATGTATTAATCATTCTTAAAAAAGATGAAGAGTCTACTCTAAAAAAGATTATGGCAGATATAAAAATGAAAAAGGGAGAGCGATTTTTATAATTAGTTATTTGTAGCAGGAATTTAGAAAAAAATCCATCCTAAATTTCTAAATTTGCACAAAATTTCATCCCTAATGCCCAAAAATAACTCCATAAAATCTGTTCTAATTATAGGAAGCGGTCCTATTATTATTGGTCAAGCTTGCGAATTTGATTATTCAGGTACTCAAGCGGCTCATTCTCTAAAAGAAGAAGGCATAGAGGTAACACTGATAAATTCAAATCCCGCGACAATAATGACAGATCCACTCACTGCTGATAATGTTTATTTATTGCCATTGAATGTAGATTCTATAGAAGAGGTGTTGCAAAAACATGATATAGATGCGGTCTTGCCGACTATGGGAGGGCAAACAGCTTTAAATTTATGTTTGGAAGCAAATGATATCGGACTCTGGGAGAAGTACGGTGTGGAAATGATTGGAGTAGATCCAAATGCAATAGAACTTACAGAAAATAGAGACAAATTCCGTAGCCTGATGATTGAATTAGGTGTAGGAGTTGCTAAATCTAAGATTGCAAATTCCTTTTTGGAAGGCAAAGAGGTTGCTCAGGAAATTGGTTTCCCTTTGGTTATTAGATCTTCCTATACTCTTGGTGGTTCCGGAAGCGGATTTGTTTTGAAAAAAGAAGATTTGGATGTTAAACTGGAAAGAGGGTTAAAATCCTCGCCCAGACATGAAATTATTATAGACCAGGCTTTATTAGGCTGGAAAGAGTTTGAACTGGAATTGTTAAGAGATGATAACGACAATGTAGTTATTATATGTACGGTTGAAAATTTTGATCCTATGGGAATTCATACAGGAGACTCTATAACAGTTGCTCCTGCTATGACACTATCTGATAGAGCTTTTCAGAATATGCGAAATCAGGCAATGAGAATGATGAGGGCCTTAGGTAAATTTTCCGGTGGTTGTAACGTGCAGTTTGCTTTAAATCCGGAAAATGAAGAACTTATTGCCATTGAAATCAATCCCAGAGTTTCCAGATCCTCGGCATTAGCATCTAAAGCAACGGGATATCCGATAGCTAAGATAGCAGCAAAGCTGGCTTTAGGTTACACTCTTGACGAATTGAAAAATCAAATCACCCAAACAACATCTGCTTTTTTTGAACCGGCATTGGATTATGTTGTGGTAAAAATTCCTCGCTGGAACTTTGATAAATTTAAAGGGTGTAATAAAGAACTTGGATTGCAGATGAAATCTGTTGGAGAGGTTATGGCAATTGGAAGAAGCTTTATAGAAGCACTTCAAAAAGCGTGTCAATCTCTTGAAAATAATAGATTAGGATTAGGAGCAGATGGAAAAACCTGGACCAGAACCGATGATGTGCTAAGAGAACTTGAAATTGCCTCTGATAATAGAGTTTTTAGGATTAAAGATGCATTTGAAATGGGTATCCCACTCCAAACTATTCAAAAAATTACCAGAATTGATGAATGGTTTTTAGTGCAAATTCAGGGATTAGTTAAAGCGGAATCAGCATTTAGTAAATATAAACGAATAGAAGATATACCGATTGACCACTTGAGGGAAATGAAGCGACTGGGTTATTCCGATGCACAGCTGGCCCATCTGTTAGGTGCAAATGAAGATGACATTTATAAATTCAGACACGAAAATAATTTAACCAGAACATATAAAATGGTTGATACTTGTGCCGCTGAATTTGAAGCACAAACACCTTATTTCTATTCCACTTTTGAGCAGGAAAATGAAAGCAAGCCGACGAATAATAAGAAAGTGATTGTCTTAGGGTCAGGCCCAAACAGAATTGGTCAGGGAATTGAGTTTGATTATTGTTGTGTGCATGGAATCCGGGCACTGAGAGAAATGGGGTATGAAGCAATTATGGTTAATTGCAATCCGGAAACTGTTTCTACAGACTTTGATGTTGCTAATAAGCTTTATTTTGAACCCGTTTTTTGGGAACATCTAAAAGAAATTATTGACCTTGAAAAGCCGGAAGGAGTAATTGTACAATTAGGTGGACAAACGGCTTTGAAATTAGCTGAGAAACTACACACAAATAATATCCCAATAATTGGAACGGCATACCCTGACATGGATCTTGCTGAAGATAGAGGTGACTTTTCTGATTTGTTGAAAAGGTTAGATATTCCTTATCCGGAGTATGGTGCAGCAACAACAGTTGAAGAAGCAATAGCTGTTGCTGAGCGAATCGGGTACCCTGTTTTAGTTAGACCATCATATGTATTGGGTGGACAGCGCATGAGAATTGTAATTAATAAAGAAGAACTTGAAAGAGCTGTTCTAAGTCTATTGAAACATCTGCCCGGAAATAGAATTTTAATTGACCATTTTTTAGACCGCGCAGAAGAAGCAGAAATAGATGCGATCTGCGATGGTGAAGAAGTAGAGATTATGGGAGTAATGGAACATATTGAGCCGGCCGGTATACATTCAGGTGATTCAAACTCGGTTTTGCCTCCATTCACACTTTCAGATGAGGTAATTGAAACAATGAAACGATATACCCGTGAACTTGCTTTTGCACTAAATATTAAGGGTTTAATAAATATCCAATTTGCTATTAAAAAGAATCACGTATATGTGATTGAGGCTAACCCCAGAGCTTCTCGTTCTATGCCTTTTATTGCAAAAGCCCATAATGTACCTTATCTGAATTATGCCACTAAAATAATGACAGGTAATTACAAGTTAAAAGACTTTAAAATTGAACCAAAGTTGGAAGGCTATGCTATTAAGGAACCTGTGTTTTCTTATGATAAATTTCCGGAGATTACTAAAGAATTAGGCCCTGAAATGAAATCTACCGGCGAAGCCATTCGTTTTATAAAAGATTTAAAAGATCCTTACTTCAGACATTTAATAAATGAAAAATCAATGTTCTTAAGTAAGTAATTCAAGAATATATGCTCAGATTTTTTGCCTTAGCAATACTAATACTATTGGTTTATTACTATTTACGCTATGTTTTTAGTCGATTTAGTTCAACTAAAAGTAAAACAAACTCCTCATCGTTTAAAAAAAAGAGCGATAGTTTTAGCAATAACAATTCTTCAAAAAATAACCGACCCGACTTTAAAGGTGGTGAATATATAGACTACGAAGAAGTTGATAAGTAATTTATTGCAAAATAACGGCTCTTTATTACTTTAAAAAACAAGATTAAAATACAGCTTTTTAGTCTTTTTATTTCTATTTTGAAGACAATATTAAAGAAATAGATTTTCTTCTCTTTTTACTATTGTTAAATCAGTTGACATATGCTTGCAATAAATTATGTGTTTTTTTGATAAAAAGCATAAAATGGATATAGTGAAATTTACTTGACTCTATCAGTCAGAAATTTAATTCTTAAAAATATTTTTTCGTATTTATTTTTTAAATTCAGATTTAATAAATATTTTGGTATACTTTTTAAACTTAACTATATCAAAATGAAAAAAGCTCTTTGTTTTATTTGGATATTATCACTGTTATTGATCAATAAACTTGATGCACAGGATAATGTTGGAATTGGAACCGTAAATCCGGACCCTTCTGCTATTTTGGAAATAAATTCTATTGAAAAAGGTATTTTAATTCCCAGAATGACCAGCACGGAAAGAAACAATATCATTTTACCCGCACAAGGTTTAATGGTTTATGATACAGATGATAACGCTTTTTGGTATTTTGATGGGACTATATGGGTCCAGGCAATTGGTCCGCAAGGACCTCAGGGTCCACAGGGTGCTGATGGAGTTGATGGTCTGAGTGCTTATGAAATTTGGTTGAGCTTGGGAAATACAGGTACTGAATCTGATTTTATAGCTTCATTGGAAGGACCTCAGGGAGTTGCCGGATCTGATGGACAAGACGGTGAAAGTGCTTATGAAATTTGGTTAAGCCTTGGCAATGTAGGCACTGAATCTGATTTTATTTCTTCTTTACAAGGTCCGGCCGGTGCAGATGGTCCGACAGGTCCACAGGGACCTGCAGGTGACCCGGGACCACAAGGTCCTCAGGGGGTTGCCGGTCCAACAGGGCCTCAGGGACCACAAGGTCCACAAGGCGATCCGGGACCCCCTCCATCATCTATTAGTAATTTAGTAGATGCGCTTTCATTTTCATCAAATACAACAGTTACTCAAACCCCGGGAGCAAATATTAATTACCTTTCTTTACCGGGATTGTCACATACTATAACTGTGCCGGCAGGACAAACTTATAAAGTAATGGCTGTAGCTTCCGGAACAGCAATTAACTTAGGGTCATTTGCAGACTGTACTGCACAATTTGCGTTTTTCTATAATGGAAACTTAACTGACTATGTTATGAGGACTGAAATTTTAGATAATGCTACAACATTAACCTTTGCTTATGGAAACTGGTCATTGAATACAGTCTTTGTATTAAACGCAGGTACACATACTATAGAAGTTAGAGGTGCCCATTCAGGACCCGGCGGAACCGGAACAAATATTGTTTTGGCGGATGGTGCAGGCTCAGTAGCTCAAGCCCACATGAGTTTAATGATAATTCGCTAAGGGTTTTCCAAAATTTATGTAATAATACCAATGATTTTTTTATCAACTTTTTTCTTATGTTTTTAACTCTTAAGCTTTTGTTTATATTTTTGATGAGTTCTTTAATTTTAAAAGCTCATCAAACAGACCGAATTGATAATACGAAAAACTCTCAGATGGAGATATCTAAAAAATCATCTGAAGATGATGCTGTTATTAATAAAGAAGGGCAGAACAGAGATATGCCGTCATTAAATGAACTTGATGAATACAGAGAGGCAGATTCTGAAATTAATAATAGAGAAAGACAAAGTATAAGAAGGGAAATTCCTCAAACAAATTCGCCGGAATAAATATAGCAAAAATGAAAGTAAATAAAAATATTTTGAAAAAATTAGGTGTTACTACTCTATTGATTACACTCAGTATTGGAATGTCTGCTCAATCATTATTTTATAACAATGGAGCAAATATTTTCATTAATGATGATGCAGTTGTGATAGTAAAATCATCTACTCTTGAGAATGCTTCCGGGACACTTGTAAACACCGGTACGCTCATAATTGAAGAAGATTTAATTAATGGAGATGATTTAAATGCCGGGGGGACTACGGGCTATTTTCAAATATTTGGTGACTGGATAAATAATGGCATTTTTAATGCAGGTGAAAGTGAAGTTGAACTTTCGGGAGGGAATCAGCTAATCGGAGGTACTTCAAATTCTGTTTTTTATGATTTGTCACTTTCGGGCTCGGGGATAAAAAGTATTGATTTAGATACCGAAGTGTCAAATATTTTCGATTTATTAGATAGAGAGTTAGCAACATCATCTAATACCTTATCTGTTACAAATACAAACCCTTTAGCTGTGACCTATACTTCTGGGTTTGTAAGTAGTGATGTTGGAGGTAAATTATTAAGAAATATGGATTCGGCTGATGAATATTACTTCCCTGTCGGCTCATCTAATATGACAACAAGAATCAGACCGGTAGAGATAAATCCACAAAGTACAGATTTACATAGTTTTGGTGTAAGAATGGCAAATTTAGATGCAAATGTAGAAGGTTATGACAGAAATGCTTTAGATAGTACTTTATGTAGAGTTAACCCGGAATATTTTCATGTAATCGAGCGACTTTCTGGAAACAATTCACCCGACATTTCTATTTTCTACAATCCTGCTGCTGATGGAAATTGGAACAAAGTTGGCCAGTGGAGAACTTCTTTATGGGAAAACTTAAATACACCGGTAGTTACAACTCAACCTAATTATGAAATTTTAACTGTTGAAGCTGTGTCGGATTTTACAGACCCCGTATTTGCACTGGCTCATCCGGGACTTATTTTAGATGAAACTTTGACAAATATTGAAGCAGTTAGCTGCAATGGTGGAAATGACGGTCAGATTAGTGTTAATGTTTCCGGAGGAACATCTCCTTTTAATTACAATTGGAGTGATGGCAACAATAGTTCTACAGCAGTAAATTTAACTGCCGGAAATTATTCTTTAACCGTAGTTGACGAGAATAATTGTGAATTCTCAACTAACTATACAGTACCTGAGCCGGATGAAATTGCTCTTGTCCAAAATGTAACTCCTGTATCCTGTAAGGATGGAGATGATGGAATTGCACTCCTTGATGTTTCGGGAGGAACACCGGGCTACGAAATATTTTGGCCACAGGGAGATACCGGAGTGTTAGCTACCGGTTTAACAGCGGGAACTTATGATGTCTTAATTACAGACATGAATGGCTGCGAAGAGACTTACACAGTTGAAGTAAGTGAGCTAGATGAACTTATCGTCAGTTTACTTTCTGAAGATATAAGTTGTTTTGGTTATAACGATGGCAGCTTAACTGCCTCAGTAGACGGTGGAACAGCTCCATATATTTATAATTGGGATAACTCTAATATTGACAATCCTAATCTTTCAGACCTAGAAGCAGGATCTTATAGCCTAACAGTCACTGATTTAAATGGGTGTGAATCTGAAATAAGTGTGCAGATTAACGAACCGGATGCTTTAGTTGTATCAGTTTCTGACGATCAGGTTATTCAGTTGGGAGAATCAGTAGATTTAGTTGTAGAGCCACAAGGAGGGAACTCACCTTTTACTTTTGTGTGGTCACCGGATGAGAGCATTCAGGATCCATCGCAATCAACAGTAACAGCCAGCCCTGAGATTACAACAACTTATACTGTAACAGTAACAGATGCAAATGGCTGTTCTTTTATGGATAAAATACTGGTGATAGTAGATGCAGTTTTATATGATTTTCCAAATGCATTTAATCCAAACGGATATAATAATGACTTTTTTGTACTAACTAGTCCATTGGTTCAGATAAAAAGTTTTCAGGTGTTTAATCGTTGGGGAAAGTTACTTTACGACAATGCCTCTTCAGGATGGGACGGAATGTATCAGGGAGAGCTGCAACCAATGGATACCTACGTTTATCAGGCCGTACTTTTATTACCTGACGGAAAGGAAGTTAAAGAACAGGGTGATTTTATTTTAATTTGGTAAACGTGTATTTGAAAAATTGAATGAAACAATCTATTTTTAACTATATTTAAACTTCCATAGAAAGTAATTTAAAAAAGATTCAACACAAAACTTACAGTAACAGATTAAACATAAAATATGAAAAAAATATTTTTTCTTCTCTTTACATGCATCACTTTGTTTCATGTTAAAGCTCAGGATATTCATTATTCTCAGTTTTATAATTCACCGCTAACTCTAAACCCGGCTTTAACAGGTAAAACTGACGGTAGTTTTAGAGTGAATGTTAATTATAGAAATCAGTGGTTTGGAATCAGTTCAGAGGGAGCAACTTATGAAACACCTTCCATTTCTTTTGAAAAACCAATTCGGGTAGGGAAAAATGATGTTTTTGGATTAGGCGTAGTGTTAGTAAATGATCAGTCTTCTGCCGGAAGATTAACAAATTTTTCAGCAATGCTTTCAACGGCATATCACAAAAGCCTTGATCAGAATGGAAGACATGTTATCTCTTTAGGTCTTCAGGGGGGATATGCTCAAAAAAGATTAGATTTTGCGAATTTGAAATTTGCCAGCCAATTTGAAAACATTGGAGGTTGGCAGCATAATCCTGGTTTACCGTCTTTAGAAAACATACCGGAAACAAATGTTGGGAACTTTGATATGCAAGCAGGTTTACTTTGGACTTCCAGAATTGGCAGTAATGTATTGGCTTATGCAGGATTTTCTATGTTCCACGTGCTTGAACCTGAGCAAAATTTTACCGATGGCAGCACACTTAAGTTACCCAGAAGGAATGTTGTACATGCCGGAGCAGATTTCGCACTTTCAGACAGATTCTCTTTACTTCCCTCTGTAATTTATATGCAGCAGGCAAAAGTTGATCAGTTGAATGCAGGACTAGCCGCCGCAATTGATTTTAATGAAGAATCAGCTCTTTATTTAGGCGCATATTATCGTATTGACGATGCAGTTATTCCCTATGCAGCTTTTGAATTGAGAGGTTTCAAATTAGGCTTAAGTTATGATGTAACAGTTTCTGAACTAAATCAAACGAATGGAAGTATTGAGTTGTCTTTATCATATACGGGCAGATATACTCCAATGCCTGAAGCTAAACCTTCATTATTTGCACCTAGATTTTAATTCACGCATATTTAACTATATTTTTTGAAATTGACATATTAATCTAGTTTAAGGTTAAAGGTCTGACAGAAAAAAATGATTAGTCAACGAACAAAAAAAGCTCTCAAAATAAAAAACGAACAAATGAAACAAATCACGCTGACACTTTGCTTTATTGTTTTCTCAACACTCATTCAGGCATCACTACCTGCAGAAATCGAGAATCTTAATTTTAATCAAAAAATGCGATATGCATCAAGTGTTTATGAGTTAGGAAACTATATTGAGGCTGCCCAAATTTATGAGGTTCTAGTTGAAGAAAGAGAAAATCATGCTGAAGCAATGTTTATGCTGGCTCAGTCCTACAGAATGGCCCGGGATTATGAAAAAGCCGAAAATGCTTATAAAAACTTACTGGACGAACACTCAAACAGATATCCGGAAGCAAGATTTTACTATGCACGTATGCTTAAAAATAATACAAGTTATGCGGAGGCAAAAAGACAGTTTAATGAGTTTAAGTCAGCGGCTTCAGGTAGAAAATACAAGGACTATTTAACTTTAGCCAAAATGGAAATTGAAGCATGTGATTTTGCGATGATAGAAACGGCTAAGAATATTTCAGATTTAGATATAAGCATTTCTCATTTGGGAGAAAGTGTTAACAGTCAGCAGACGGATTATGCTCCAGCTTATCATGGAGGAAAACTATATTTTGCATCGTTTCACACAGATTCACTTAGAAGAGGACCTTATCACGTAAGAGGACAATATTTTTCTCATATTTATTCAGTAAAAGTCGAAGACGGAAGCACTAGCGGAAGGCCTGAAGTTGTTAGAGGTCCGGTTAACGGCTCAGATTTTCATAGTGGAAACGGAGTGTTTTCAGAGGACGGCAGAAGGTTCTATTTTACAAAGTGCACTGATTTCGGGAATGCAAATATTGAATGTGCCATCTATGTGAGTTCATTTCAAAACAATCAGTTTGGGGAAGCAAAAAAGTTGAATCAACAAGTAAACAAACCCGGATTTAGTAATACACAGCCTGCTGTTGGATTAAGTAATGATGGAAAGGATATTTTGTACTTTAGTTCTGACAGAGATGGGGGAAGCGGAGGCTTTGATATCTGGTATTCAGTAATTCAGCCGGGAGGGAATGCCTCAGCTGCCGTTAATCTTGGAGAAACTGTAAACACTGTAGGTAATGAAAAAACACCTTTTTACGATCAAAGAACAGCAACATTATACTTTAGTAGTGACGGACATCCCGGATTGGGAGGCGCAGACATTTTTAAGGTAAAAGGTAGTAAATCAAATTGGGAAACAGTTATCAATATGGGAGTTCCTGTCAATTCGCCTGCTGATGATATGTACTTTGCTATAGGAGAAGAACCGAATATTTACTATTTGTCTTCTAATAGGGAAGGGAATTTAGGAACTTTTGGTAAAACATGTTGTGATGACTTATATAGAGTAGTAGACGTCTTAATTCCGGATTTTTATATTAAAGCTACTGTTAGTGAAGAAAAACCTGACGGCGATCGTGTAGATATTTCAAATGTACAAATTCAATTGATAGATGTTACGAATGAAGCAGATAGAAAAGTAATTGATGAGCAAATATTAAGTGGCAGTGATTTATTTTACAAAATTGAGCATGACAGACACTATCAGCTTACTCTTAGAAAGGATGATTACTTTACCGAATCACAATTTATAGATACTCGTCATTTAGCAGAGTCTGATACCTTTAATCTGGATATTGCCATGCGAAAAATTGAAGTGGGGCAGACCTACACTTTAAGTAATATCTATTACGATTTTGGTAAAGCAGTTTTAAGACCGGAATCAAAAGAAACACTGGAGCAATTGTATCAACTATTAGTAGACAATCCGAGTATAATTATTGAAATCAGCTCACATACAGATCATGTTGGTACTGATGAAGCAAATTTAAAACTATCTCAGGAAAGAGCTCAGTCATGTGTGGATTTTCTATTGGAAAAGGGAATCCCTCAAAGTCAGTTAAAGGCAAGAGGCTATGGAAAGTCAAGACCTGTAGCACCAAACTTAAATCCTGACGGAACCAGAAACGAAGAAGGTATGCAAAGAAACCGTAGAACCGAGTTTGAGGTAATTGGTGATCTTGACGGTGCTGAAGTTATATACGAATAGAAGAAGTTCGCTCCTTTTCAATTCAATGAGGATTAGTCGCAATAGAACTAAATTGAAACAGATTTTTTAATTAATGAGAGTGTGAATCTTTAAGATATCTTTATCTAATGTTTAGGTTTACTCTTCAATATCTTTAATGATTTGCATTTCAACTCGTCTGTTTCTTTGTCTGCCTTCTGGAGTGTCATTGTCAGCTATTGGTTTTTCTTCTCCGTAATATTCAACTATTATTCTTTCCCCGCTTATACCCCTGTCAGTTAAAAACCGCTTTATAGATTTGGCTCTACTTCTTGATAAATTCATATTAAACTCAGCTCCTCCAATATTATCTGTATGCCCTTCCAGTTTAATATTCCAATCTTCATTTTCAGTTAATAAAAGAGCTAAGTCTTCCAATGATCGAAAAGAGCGGGCTTTTATAATATCCTGACCCGACTCAAACTCTAAATTATCAAAAGCTGTTTGTAGGATTTCGCTTTCCTTTTGTTTTAATTGAACAATTTCAACGGTTACCGTATCGTAAATAGTAATGACATTTCTTTCTTCAACTCTAACGGTATCCATAACAATTAATGTGTCTGTTACTTCTCTTCGAATAGTTTCCCATTCTTCCGGGACAGGTATTTTAGGCTTATTATGGGGTATCGGTACTTTAAGTGCAAAATGAAAATCTGCTCCATAAAAATTACCATCACTATTGAAAAAAGGTAAAAAATTATTTGTACCGACAACTAAAGGCCCAAGCCTTACGGAAGCACCTAAGGCTCTTTGGCCTCCTTCAGCAAATGAAAAAGGTAAAGCCGCACCAAACCATTTTGAGTCAAATCTCGGTGCAATACTCCATCTCGTAAGCTCTCTGACCCTCTCCTCCTGATCGTTTCTATATACTGCCCAGAATGGAGTTACGTTCAGATAAAAATTCCTCCATAACCTTAAATCAGCTTGAATACTTATTGCCGTGGGCATATTCATTAGAAAGTCTTCTTCTTCGTCTTCTGTAAAGATAAATCGGCTATTTATAGTATCATCAAAATCTGCCACGCTCCCTAAATCAAAATCTTTTACATACCAATCTTCTATGTCAGCATAAAAGTTTCTGCTATTCGGATGTTTATTAAATCTGAGCCTTCCTATATCTAATACTGAGAGACCTACTTTAAATGCATACTTTTCTTTGTCCCTTCTGTCGTTCATCACACCTTCGGGATATTCATATTGATACCTCCTTCTGTTTGGACGATATTCATAAACCAAACCAAAATCATATCCTAAAGTCGGATTTGCTGTAAATCGGTAATTTAAAGTTTCTTCATCAACTTCAAAATTATCTGAGTGACCATAACTCGCATTTGTAGCTACTATAGTAACTGTATCACTTCCTGACCATGAATAGCGAAGTTCATCTGCATAAAGATAAGCCGCAAATATCCCTTGTAGCAGCTTTGCTCTTGCTGCACCTTTCAGAAAATGTTGATCTCTATCCATCAGTACCATGCCAAAAGTTACTCCATATTCAGCCCAGTTCATTAATTGCACACTTAAATTTTCATTACTAAGGTCCTGATAATGCAGCGGAGGGTACATTACTCCTTCCCAGGCTAACTTTGCAAGATCAGGGTCGATATTGTCAAAGTTAAATTTTGTACGCATTCTCCATGATAAACCAATGGACGCTCTTGGACCTAAAGAAACTGCAAATGAAGGTAATTGAATTTGATTATTAAAATAGATAAACTTGTTATCGTCATTCATGCGTTCTGAAAAATATCTTTCCTGCCAGTTATCAGCACTAAACATAGAATCTGATCTGAAAAAATCCCGGTTAACAGAAATGTAATTATTGTGAAAGGTAGTGCTAATACCAATTATGTTAATATCAACCTTGTATCGCATATCAACAATTGAAGCAGGCTGAAAGTCCATTGAAGTGACCCCTCCGTAATTCATGTTTACAATTCCTAAGTAATCCTGGCCTTTAACAGATATTAAAGTGGAGCAGAAAAAAAGAATCAAAAGTAACTTTTTCATGGCAAAGTGTTTAAATATGGAAATACAAAAGTATATTTTTTTCTCAGGATTTAAACCCCTTATTTTTTTTATTTTTTGCTTTCTCTTTTAATATAGGTGTTGCAGCTTTTTTTGCTTGAAAATTTTGGAAAAAAGCATTTTTTCTTCCAAATTTTTTAAAATCAGTGTAACTTGCGACCGATTTCAAATCATACGTACAAAAAAGTAGACACCAAGCGATGGGATGGATTTTTAAAATACCGGTTTTGACATTTATGTTTTTAATGTCTACTCTTTTCATTAAGGCGGAGCAACCGGAAATTATAGATGATATAGACGGCACAAAATCATCTGATTTTGACATTACATATCTTATCGAAAGCAAAATTATTGATGACTATCAATGGCATATCATTGATATTGGCGAAAGGAAGATATACCTTTATCTGCCGGTTATACTTATCGGAAAAACAGATCAGGGATGGCGTTCCAGCGTTTTTATGAGCAGTAAGTTTGACCATGGTAAAAATGAATACGCAGGTTATCGTTATAATAAGGGCAAGATTGAATCAATTGACGGACACACCTTTTACGATATCTCTATTACGAAAAATGTACTTTCGCTTTTCTTTGTAGTATTGATAATGTGTTTGATTTTTATATCAGTTGCTAAAACATATAAAAATAGAGTTGGTATGGCTCCGAAGGGTTTTCAGTCTTTGATAGAGCCTATTATTATTTTTGTTAGAGATGACATTGTTAAAAACTCAATTGGTGAGAAAAAATACAGAAAATTCCTGCCCTATTTGCTTACTTTGTTTTTCTTTATTTGGATTAATAACCTCTTAGGTTTAGTTCCAATTTTTCCGGGGAAAGCTAATGTTACAGGAAATATAGCTGTAACATTAACATTAGCTACGCTAACGTTAATTGTTACGAATTTTAATGGTACAAAAGCATATTGGTCTCATATACTATGGCCACCGGGCATCCCGATTCCTATCAAAATACCATTAGCTGTTGTTGAATTTATAGGTATATTTACCAAGCCTTTTGCATTAATGATTCGTCTATTTGCGAATATAACTGCCGGACAAATCCTTATGATGAGTATCTTTGGATTGATTTTTCTGTTAGCTCCGGCTATGAGTACAGGAGGTGCATTAGGTTTATCTATAGGTACAGTTCTATTTGCTGTTTTTATGAATATTTTAAAATTAGTAGTTGCTTTTCTTCAGGCATTTATATTTACACTATTGTCTTCTATTTTTATAGGGCAGGCAGTTGAAGAGGGGCATCATTAGTAAGATTTTTTTTCATCATTTTAAATAGGTAATTATGTTATTAGCTTTGATTTTAACTCAAATCACCACTTTAGGCCCACTTGCCGGTGGATTAGGTGCGGGATTAGTAGTTTTAGGCGTTAGTTTTGGTATTGGTAAAATTGGTGCAACAGCTGCTGAAGCAATTGCGCGTCAGCCTGAGGCTGCCGGTGATATCCGTACTACTGCTATCATTATTTCAGCTCTTATTGAGGGTGTTGCTCTCTTCGGTGCTGTTATTTGCTTTTTGGCAATTAGTGCCTAAATTAAAAAAAAGAGTTTGTGGCGGTTGGCTACAAACTCTTTTTTAAATTACTTTTAAAAAATTGAATAAATGGATACATTACTTTCACCAGGTTTTGGTCTTGTCTTTTGGTCAGCGATTGCATTTTTAGTCGTACTGTGGATATTAAAAAAGTTCGCATGGGGTCCTATTTTAGGCGCACTTCAAGATAGAGAGTCATCTATAGAAGCCTCTCTTAAAGCTGCAGAAGAAGCCAGAAAAGAAATGGCAGACTTAAAAGCAGATAATGAAAGAATCTTAAATGAGGCTAGAGCTGAAAGAAATGAAATCATTAAAGAAGCAAAAGAGCTTAAGGAAAGCATAATTAATGAGGCTAAAGATAAGTCAAGAGAAGAAGCTGCTAAAATTATTGAAGCCGCTAAAGCCGATATTCAAAACGAAAAAATGGCCGCAATCACTGATATTAAGAATCAAGCCGGTTTAATGGCCATTGAAATAGCTAAACAGGTTCTTAAAAAAGAACTTAAGGATAACGAGGCTCAGGAGAAATATGTTGACGAATTAATTAACGATTTTAAATTGAACTAGCCCTCATGTCAAATTATCGATTAGCAGAAAGATATGCAAAAGCTCTACATCAGCTTTCACTTGAATTAAACAAAAGTGATGAGTTGAGAGATGATATATATTTACTGCATACAGCATTAAAGGGAAACAGAGATCTTGAATTAATGCTGAAAAGCCCAATAGTCAATGCCGGTAGCAAAAAGAATGCAATTCACGCTATTTTTTCCGGTAAAATCGATGAAATGACCTTGAAATTCCTGAATCTTTTAATTGCAAAAGGAAGGGAAATATATATCAAAGATGTAACGGAAGCTTACTTTAAAATAGATTTTATTCACAGAGAAATTACTCCGGTAGTTTTAACATCAGCAGTTAAAGTAAGCAAAGAGATTGAAGAAAAAGTGATTTCAATCCTGAAAGAAAGTAAAGTAGTTAAAAATGTTAATCTTACTACAAAAGTAAATTCCGATATTATCGGAGGCTTTGTTTTAAGTTTTGAAGATAAATTATTTGATGCAAGTGTCTTGAGAAAACTTGAGTTACTGCAAAAACAGTTTGAAGAAAATATTTACGAAAAAAAGTTTTAAAATATGGTTGAGATAAGACCGGATGAAATTTCAGCAATCCTAAGAGAACAATTATCAAACACTAAAACAGCAGAGCAGCTGGAAGAGATTGGTACTGTTTTGCAAGTAGGTGATGGTATAGCAAGGGTATATGGTTTAACAAACGTTCGCTACGGGGAATTGGTTGAATTTGAAAATAAGGTTAAAGCAATAGCTCTAAACCTTGAAGAGGATAATGTGGGTGTTGTATTAATGGGTGAAACGGAATCCATTAAAGAAGGTGATACCGTTAGAAGAACCGGTTTGATTGCATCAATTAACGTTGGTGAGGGTATGTTAGGCAGAGTAGTGAATACTTTGGGAAAACCTGTTGACGGAAAGGGACCAATTGAAGGCGAACTTTTTGAAATGCCGATAGAGCGCAAAGCTCCGGGTGTAATTTTCAGACAGCCTGTAAATGAGCCTCTGCAAACAGGAATTAAAGCAATTGATGCAATGATACCTATCGGTAGAGGTCAGCGTGAGTTAATTATCGGAGACAGACAAACCGGTAAAACAGCTATCGCTATTGATACAATTATCAATCAAAAAGAGTTTTATGAGAGAGGTGAGCCCGTTTACTGTATATATGTAGCTTCAGGTCAAAAGGCATCAACAGTAGCTCAGGTTGCTAAAACACTAAATGATAATGGCGCTATGCCGTATACAACTATTGTAGTTGCTTCTGCTTCAGATCCGGCACCTCTTCAGTTCTATGCACCCTTCGCCGGATGCGCTATAGGAGAATATTTCAGAGATACAGGAAGACCTGCTTTAATTATATATGATGACTTGTCTAAACAAGCCGTTGCATATCGTGAAGTTTCACTTTTGTTAAGAAGACCTCCGGGAAGAGAAGCCTATCCGGGTGACGTTTTCTACCTGCATTCACGTTTATTGGAAAGAGCCGCAAAAGTTATCGACAATGATACAATTGCAGCAGGAATGAACGACTTACCGCCATCTTTAAAAGGAAAAGTAAAAGGAGGAGGATCTCTTACAGCTTTACCTATTATCGAGACTCAGGCAGGTGACGTTTCAGCATATATACCTACAAACGTAATTTCAATTACAGACGGACAGATTTTCCTTGATTCGAATTTGTTTAACTCAGGTGTAAGACCGGCTATTAATGTTGGTATTTCAGTATCAAGAGTAGGTGGTGCTGCACAGATTAAAACAATGAAAAAAGTGGCAGGAACTCTTAAGTTAGACCAGGCACAATATCGTGAATTGGAAGCATTTGCTAAGTTCGGCTCTGATTTAGATCCGGCTACCATGAATGTTTTAGCTAAAGGTCAGCGAAATGTGGAAATGCTAAAGCAGCTTCAGTATTCACCTTTGGCAGTAGAACTTCAAGTTGCAATTATATTCGCCGGAACAAATAATCTCATGAGAGATGTCCCTATTGATAAGGTTAAAGAATTTGAGAAAGAATATTTGGATATCCTGACAGTTAGACATAAAGACTCACTGGAAGAACTAAAAACCGGTAAATTAACTGATACGGCTATTCAAGCTATGAAAGAAGTTGCAAAAGAGTTAAACAATAAGTTTAAGAAGAAATAATTGAAAGGTAAACTTAAGTAAAATAAGCATCATTTTATGCCAGCGAATTTAAAAGAAGTAAGAAATAGAATACAGTCCGTTAAGTCTACACAGCAGATAACTAAAGCCATGAAAATGGTGTCTGCTGCGAAACTTAAGAGAGCTTCTGATGCTATAATACAAATGAGGCCTTATACTGAAAAGCTACAGGAAATTCTTTCCAATATTGTTTCTACTATGGAAGAAGAAGTTTCACTGGACTTTAGTAAAGAACGTGACCCTGAAAAAGTATTATTAGTATTAGTAACTTCAGATAAAGGTCTTTGCGGTGGATTTAATTCCAATAATATTAAAAAAGCAAAAGGCCTGATTGAAAATGAATACGCTGATCAATTTGCTAAAGGCAATGTGCAACTTATGTTTATTGGTAAAAAGGGTTTTGATTATTTTAAGAAAAATAATATTAAGGGAGACACAACATATATCGACTTATTTAAAAACCTCAACTTTAATGAGACATCTGTAATTGCTGAGTTCATAATGGAAAAATTCCTCGATGGCACCTATGACAGAATAGAAGTTATCTACGGTAAATTTTTAAATGCAGCTACTCAGGACTTCGTTGTTGAAAGGTTTTTGCCGGTACCTACTATTGAAACGGGTGACAACTACAGCAAAACAAAAGTAGATTATTTATTTGAGCCCTCTAAAGAAGAGATAATCGAAGAATTAGTTCCAAAAATTCTCAAAACTCAACTCTATAAAGCAGTTCTTGATTCTAATGCTTCAGAACACGGAGCAAGAATGACAGCCATGGATAAAGCTACTGAAAATGCTAAAGAATTAGTGCGTCAGCTTAATATTGATTACAACAGAGCAAGACAAGCAGCAATCACTACAGAGCTTTCTGAAATTGTTGGTGGCGCTGAAGCACTCAAACAATAGTTTCGGATACATTTTACTCCCTCTTTTTGACGCTAATTTGGATATCTTTTTTAACAACTGCACTCCAAATTATAATTTAAAGTGATTTTATACATTGTCACGATAAAACTTTTTTATTTTTATCAATAAGAAAGAATCTTTAAACAATGGCAAAATTAAAATTAGACCTTCACGATATCTTTAATAAAGGAAAAAAGATTGATGAAGAGCTGGAAAATATCATGCAGGAAGCTGTGGAAAATAGAATACCCATCATTGAAATCATTCCCGGTAAAGGAAGTGGTCAGCTAAAGAAAAAAGTATTACGATTTCTTGAGCGAAAAGATATAAAACAGTTATATCATCGGGTTGATAAGGATTCAAAAAATTTCGGTCGTTTATTTGTAAGATTCAAACACTAATTACTTTTTAAATTCATGATATATCATGAACCACTTGCTTTTTTTTCTTTTTATTTCATTTTCTTTTTATTTAATTGGCCCGGGGCGATACCAATTGGCTGAATATATTTCTAAGAATAAGAAAAATAAAAAATACAATTTACACACCGCTACATATAAGAAGTATAATCAGATTCTGCGTACAAAAAACAAGTTTTATCAAAGCTTAAGTTTTGATGGTAAAAGAAAATTTATTACTCGACTGATTGAGTTTAATAAGACTAAAAGCTATAGTGGTCAAAAGGGTCTTGAGATTACTGAAGAAATGAAAATCTTAGTTGCAGCTTCGGCCATTCAGCTGACCTTTGGTCTGAAGAACTTTTTGATGAGAAATATTGAAAAAATTAATTTATACCCTGAAAGCTTCTATATACCGGCTCACAGGATTAAAGGTGTTTTTCCACCACCAAAAAAAGGTGAAGAGGAGTGGGTGAAAATTAGAGGAAAAACTTCTACAAAAGGTGTTATAGGTCTTTCATGGAAGGATTTTCAAATCGGCTATGACATTCCGGATGATAACTACAATCTGGGTTTACATGAAATGGCGCATGCTTTAAAATTATCCCTCGAGAAAGGATATGATTTTGACAATAATTTTTCTTTTTATCTCGACCACTGGTTGGATGTAGGTCTGCAACAGTTTAAAAAAGTAAAATCCGGTGACAGTAGTTTTTTGAGAGCATACGGAGGGACAAATAAGCATGAGTTTTTTGCTGTTTGTATCGAATTCTTTTTTGAATCACCTATCGCCTTTAAAAAGGAATTACCCGATATCTTTAATCATTTATGCGTATTGTTAAACCTTAATCCTATCAATGATAAGGATGATTTTAAACTGGACCCTTCCTATATTGAAAGAGTTAACTTAATTCCGGGAAGGATTCCGATTCCTGAAAAAATTGAAAAAAACTATAAGTATCACAGCTGGCATTGGACTCTTACCTTTGTTATATTAGGTCTGTTTCCCGGTTTTATAGGGTTTATTTTGTTATCTACTATTACAGAAGTTCCATTTTGGGTAATTATTCTCATAGGTTTTAGCCTCGTCCTTTTGGCATTTGCTACTCAATACCGTTTTTTAAGCAATAATAATGTTTTAAAGTGGAGAGGGTTTTTAGCCTATTCTATTATTGGAGTAATGCCTTTTTTTACTATGATTTACTTACTTTTAAATTTTATTTTCAGTAGTTCGGCCTACGAAGAAGTCTATTTTATTGATGAGGTAGAATTTAAAAGGGGAGAAATTGTTGTAGAGCTTGCAGGTGGACAGTATAGAAATAAAGCGCAATACCGAACCTTGAGAATTACCCATCAAGATACGTATTTTCAAAAAAGACCCGAAAAAGTATCAATTAAATTTGCTGAAGGTCTTTTTGGTCATCGTGTTTATAAAGGGACTAAATTTACCGGTTTTACCTTAAATTAATTTGTAATTATTTTGACACAAGAGAATAAAATTTCAGCTGTAATCATTACTTACAATGAAGAAAAAAATATTCTTCGCTGTCTTGAATCTGTGAAAAAAGTGGCCGATGAAATTATAGTGGTAGATTCCTTTTCAACAGATGCCACCCCGGAAATTTGCAGGGAATTTAATGTAGTTTTTTTACAAAATACTTTTAAAGGACATGTTGAACAAAAGAATTTTGCGGCTCAAAAAGCTACTTCACCCTATGTTTTATCACTTGATGCAGACGAACTGCTTTCAGATGAACTGGTGCAATATATAAATTCAATTAAAAAGCAGCTGTTTGACTTCGAAGCCTACTCTTTTAAGAGGTTAAATAATTACTGTGGAAAATGGATAAAAAATGGTGCATGGTATCCTGACAGAAAAATTCGTCTTTGGCAAGCAGGTAAAGGAAGCTGGGGAGGAGATAATCCCCATGATAAAGTGATTATGAATGCAAATAGCAGAGTTGAAAAAGTGAATCATGAAATTTTGCATTACTCTTTCACATCAATTAGCGAACATCTTACACAGGTAAATAAATTTAGCAGTATTGCCGCTGAAACGGCATTTAATAATGGTAAAAGAGCTAGCATTCTTATGCTTTTGCTAAGCCCGTTTTTTAAATTTGTAAGAGATTACTTTTTTAAGGCCGGATTTAGAGATGGGTTTTACGGCCTGGTAATCGCAGTTATTTCTTCTCATAGTAAGTTTTTGAAATATGCAAAATTGCTTCAAAAGCAAATAAATCTCAAGAAGGATAGTTAAGTGAAAAAGGAAATTTATAATTAAAATGAAAGTAGTTCATTTATCAACGGCACATTCCTGGAGGGGAGGAGAGCAACAAATAGCTTATCTGATAGATGAACTAAATAAGCATTCTGTTAAGCAGATTTTAGTCTGTAGCAGAAACAGCGAAATTGAAACTTATGCGCAACAAAGTCAATTGCAATACTATTCTTTCACTAAGAAATCAGCAATAAGTTTTCAATTCATAAAAGGTCTAATCCGCGTAATGCGAAAAGAACAACCGGATATTGTTCACATTCATGATTCTCATGCTCAGACTATAGCTGTCTTGTCCGCTTTGCTAACAAAAAACAGTACTCCATTTGTTTTAAGCCGGCGTGTAGATTTTCCGGTAAGCAGTAATGTTTTTTCCCGCTTTAAATATAATTATCCGGCTATAAAAAAAATCATTTGTGTTTCAGATGCTATTTCAGATATTTTAAAACCGGCTATTAAAGAGCAAAACAAATTGGTAACTATTCACAGTGGAATAGATTTTAAGAAATTTAAGAATGAAAATTCAAGAACTATCCGTAATCAATTGGGAATATCCGAAGATGTTAAGTTAGTAGGGAATGTAGCTGCAATTGCTGATCATAAGGATTATTTTACTTTTGTGGATACGGCAAATCTGATTTTAAATGAAGGTTTAAACGTACATTTTGTTGTAATCGGTGACGGGCCTCTAAGAGAAGAGATAGAAACCTATATTCATCAAAAAGGCTTAAGTGAAAAAATTACATTACTCGGATTTAGAAAAGACGTACACAAAATTATTTATGAATTAGATTATTTTCTTTTTACCTCAAAAACAGAAGGTTTGGGGACATCCGTTATTGATGCCATGTATGCCGGTGTGCCGGTAGTTGCAACCAAAGCGGGCGGAGTCCCTGAATTAATAACAAATCGTATACACGGTTTTTTATCTAATGTAAAAGATTCGGATTCTTTGTCAGAAAACTTTATTGAACTTTTTAAAGATGAAGAAATACGAAAGGATTTAATCAAAAATGCTAAAGAAAAAGCCTTACTATTCTCAAAAGAGCTAATGGCAAAGAAAACACTAGAAGTTTATAAAGATATTTTAGCATCGTCTAATAAAAATTGAACCGTGAAAAAACATTAGATTTGTGATATATGCAACCACTAAAAATTGGGTTTGATGCCAAAAGATTGTTTCTGAATGAAACCGGATTAGGAAACTATAGCAGGAATCTGCTGGCTGCATTATCTGTTCATTACCCGGAGAATGAATATTCCCTTTTTTCACCCCGAATTGATCAGAAATATCAAAATTTTATAAAGAAACATCCTGTTTATACACCCAAAGGAATCTGGAAATTTTTACCACACCAATTATGGCGCTCTTACGGTATTTCAAATTTTGCAAATGTATTAGAGCTAGATATTTATCATGGCTTAAGTCATGAATTACCTTATGGAATTGAGAAATCAAACTGTAAAAGTGTTGTTTCTATTCATGATCTTATATTCAAAACATTCCCGGAACTTTATAAAACTGCAGATAGATTTTTTTATGACTCAAAAATTAAAAATGCTGTAAAGTCCGCTAATAAAATTGTTTGTATCAGTCAGCAGACTGCCACTGATTTATCCACATTTTATGAAGTTGACGAACAAAAAATACAAGTTGTTTATCAATCCTGTTCTGCTAATTATGAAAATTTTACATCTGACGAAAAATTAAAGAACAGCTTAATGGCTAACTATAATTTACCGGAAAACTTTGTCCTTAGTGTAGGTATGAATCCCCGTAAAAATCTGGAAATTCTTATTGATGCGATTGTACTTTTAAAAAACAGAAACTTAGATTTTCCTGCACTGCTATTAGTTGGGAATTCGAATACGTATCAGAAAAAATTAAGAGAAAAGGTCGTTTCAAATGGACTTGATAAAAAAGTCATTTTTTTAGAAAATATTGGTGATAATGAATTGCCACAGCTTTATCATATGGCCTTGTTTTCAACTTACCTTTCGGTATATGAGGGTTTTGGAATTCCTTTAGCAGAGTCATTATATTGCAAAACACCTGTAATAACAAATGAAAAAGGCTGTTTTTCAGAAGCTGCCGGCCCGGGGGGCATGTATGTAAACGTTCTTTCTAAAGAAGAAATAGCAAGTGCAATAATAGAACTGAGTGAAAATAGTTCAAAAAGAAATCAACTCTCTGAAAAGGGTTTTGAGTATGTTAAGAGATTTAATGCCGATGTAATAACAGCTCAATGGATTGATTTATACAGAAATTTACTTTAAGCAGAAGTTTTTACTTTGCTTTGGTATTTAATTTTCAGCCATTCAAATATCGTAACATTCATCAAAAACAATAACATTGAATAAATTGTATCCTCAAGAGGGATATAAAGGTATTCAATCCCTGTTAAGTGTGCGTATCTAATGCCCATATTGAATGAGTCATCATACATTACAACAGGTATAGAAGTCAATGCTCCATTAATAAGAAGGAAGGGAATCAGGTGTATAAAAAAGGCTATCCAGAAATATCCGAGGTATTTTTTACCTAAAATACGTATGTGTAAAAGTAAAAAAAGGCCGCTTAATGAAAAAGTGATGACAGTGTATGCTTTATCATAAAAAACGATAGCGCCCAAGAAAAGCAAACCAATAAAAAAGTAACTTGTCGATAGGGCATATTTGGAATAAAAGTCAGAGAAATAGGCTTTTACACAACAATAAATAAAAACAATGGCATAAGGGACGGTAATAAAAAAAAGCCATTCTTCCAGAGGTAAATTTATTATATCAATTCCGACAAGATAATTTTCATTAAATGACCATACCCCAAAATGTGTTTTAAGGACATCCCAAATAATAAAAAAGGCTCCGGTTATTAATATAGCAGGAAAAAGAAATCTCCACTCTTTATAAAAAGCTACTTTTTTATCAAAAGAAAGCAGAAAGGGTAAGCTGATAGTGAAAATATTCAGATAAAGATATAAATGCTCTATTTCTCTTAACCAACTCATTATTAAATTAAATTAAATGCATAACGGGCATATGATTTCATAAGTATGTAAGCCTTGTAGGCATTGTGTACACGCATCCTTTTCGACTGAATAGCTTCAGGCTTCGCTTTTTTAAGTTTATCAAAAAGCTTCGTATAATACCTGTAAGCAAGATAAACGCCACCTCTACAGCCTATTGGCAATTCTCTGATGCCGGTAAGGGCTTCTGAAAAGTTCTTTTCTATATCTTCTACAATTTGGTTTTTACAGTCTTCATCAAAACAATCAAAATCTACCCCGGGGAAATATACCCGCCCCCTCTCTTTATAATCTTCCTGCATGTCTCTCAAAAAATTAACTTTTTGAAATGCTGAGCCTAAGCTTCTTGCGGGCGCTTTTAGAGAATTGTAAGTGGTGTCTTGTCCATCACAAAAAACTCTAAGACACATTAATCCTACAACTTCAGCAGAACCGTATATGTATTCACTATATTTTTCTTTATTGTATTTTCCATAATGCAAATCCATTTCCATAGAGTCTAAAAAAGCATGAATCAGGCTTAAATCAATATTATACAGATTGACAGTCTCCTGAAAACTATGCACAATAGGATTAATGCTAAATTTTCTTTCAATAGCATTGAATGTATCTTTTCTAAACTCTTCTAACAATATACCTTTATCCTGATCGTGGAAAGTATCAACAATCTCATCGGCGTATCTCACAAACCCATAAATAGAATAAATATGAGGTCTGTATTTTTTACCCAGCAATTTAATTCCAAGTGAAAAAGATGTGCTGTAGTGCACAGTAATTAACTTACTACATTTTAAAGAGGTTAAATCAAATAACTTGCGGCTCATAAGCATGTTCTTTTGTAATTCTTTCTGTAACTAATTTTGAACTGATTACTACAATCGGAAGCCCTGTGCCGGGTGTAGTTGAAGCTCCAACATAATAGAGGTTATTAAACTTTTCGTCTTTATTCTTAGGCCTGAATCCTCCAATTTGATTGAGTCCGTGTGCTAAACCAAGCCCACTTCCTTTATATAAATTGAATTTATGCATCCAGTCTATAGGAGTATAAACTTCTTTTGTAATCAAATTCTCTGCAATATTGAATCCCGTTCTTTCAGATAAATCTTTTATAATAGTGTTTGATAATTCTTCTGCATCGCTCCAATCAGGTTTGTACCTTAAGTCGGGAACCGGGCAAAGTATAAAAATATTCTCACAGCCCTCAGGCGCACATTCCGGATTGGATTTTGAATTTACATTTACATAGTAATAAGGTTGATCCGGATTAACAGACATTTTAAAAATCTTATCAGCATAAGATCTGAAGTTTTCACCTAAAAAGTAATTATGGTGATTCAGTCCGTCAATCTTTCCTTTAACCCCCAGATACATTGTGAAAGGAGATAATGTCCAATCAAGTTTGTCTAATTTCTTTTCTGTAAAAGCTGGTCTGTTTAAAATTTTACCTCTGAACGAGGCGGCATCCCCATTGACTATGTATAAATCTGATTCCCAAAGCTTACCCTCTTTATCAGTAAATCCTAAAATCTTGTTATTGACAGTCTGAATGGATTCTATTTCAGTATTGTAATATATGTCTACATCATATTTTGAAAGGGCTTGTACTAAAGCTTCCGTGATTTTATACATGCCGCCTTTTATATTCCAGTAGCCGTCATGCTTTAGCTCTGTATAATTTAAAAGTTTATACACAGCGGGAGTTTCAAAAGGAGTAGCTCCAAGGAAAAAAGCAACTAAAGAGAAAATTACTTTTGTTTCTTCAGAGGTGAAATGTTTTTCCAGATCTTTCCACATAGAAGTAAACATTTTTGGAGCATGTTTCCATGGTACTCGAGCGAGTTGCATGATATAATCTAACTTGTTGTCAAAGTTGTTTTTAACAACAATGTGCTCTGTGTCATGAAAAATCTGTCCTGCATTAAGCAAATATTTTTCTACCTTTTCCACAAAATTATCTTCAAGTCCTTCAAATTCTTTAGCAAGCTTTTCCAGATCTTTGTAAACATTAAACTTTCTGTCACTACCCTTGAAGTTTACAGTATACAAAGGATCCAGTTCCTGATAGGTTAATGGATTTTCTATTTTACAATCTTTAAACAATTCATCGAACTCATAACTCATACTGAAAAAAGAAGGCCCAATATCAAAAGTAAAACCATCTTTTTCAATTTGATTTAATCTTCCGCCTGCTTGATGATGTTTTTCAAGTATGGTAACCTTATAGCCTCTGCTGGCTAACCTAAGCGCAGTTGATAAGCCACCGAGTCCGGCACCAATAATTAAAATACTTTTGTTGGTGTATTTCATTTAATATATATTTACGATAAGAATATAAAACCGAAAATCGATGAAAATGTTTAACAGAAAATTTAAGTGGCTTGTTTTTTATTGTCCGGATAGTATTTATTTTTAACGAAAAGGAATCCAAAAGCTTCCCCATCCTCTTTCCCCATTTTTTTGTGATGAATTTTGTGTGCTCTTCTGATAGCCCTTAAGTATGGATGTTTTACATTTTTAAGTAATGGAAATCTTTGATGAACCATTATATCATGTACGAAAAAATAAGCGACACCATAAAGCGCAATACCAATACCTGCGAAAAAGGAATAACCGAAATGAGGTAATCCTGAAAAAATTAAAATGAATGAGAAGGCTGCAAAAAAAACACCAAATGCATCATTTCCTTCTACTACCCTGTAACCCGGCTCATGGTGCGATTTGTGTAATACCCATAAAAATCCATGCATGATATATTTATGAGTAAACCATGCAACCCCTTCCATCATAATAAAGCAAAAAATCAGTAATACGATTTTCAGAAAAATTTCCATATTAAAGGAATATTGTTAAAAGTAAAAAGAAAATAAACTGAATCTGAAACATGTTTATCGCCATATTGTTTTTTTGAATATTGATTTTTTTGGTAAAAACACTTGTCATTATCAAGCCCAACACTCCCCAGGCTATGAAATTATGTATTGGAGGATAACTTTTCCCATCCCATGACCACATATTCATTGCAATGGCAGGAGATTCTAATACCATATCATAAATGATTAAACAAATTACGGAGAAAAGAATTACCATCATATCTTTTTTAAAAAATTGTTTGGAGAAATGATAAACACAGTAAACCAGAAAAAACCAATTTAACCCTATCAAAACCGGGACATTTAGAATTTGCAGTCCAAGCGTGTCTCCATATTCATATTCCCCAAAAACCAACCCGGTTTTTACACCGATAATTTCAGCAGTCATACCTAACAAGAATATAAATGCAGCAAGCATAAAAAAGGTGAAATCAAATTTTTTATGGAATAAAAAAACAACAAAATATGCAAATAGGATATTTAAAGGAGTCAGGAGAAGGAAAAGGTCGTGTGTTCTATCCCAGAGAAGACCGGTCAAGCCAACCAGATATACACAGATAGTGATGAATGTCCAAAATTGAACTTTACTAAGATTTAGCTTCATTTTTAATTATTTTGTTTACAGCTATTTTAGCTGAAGATAAACATAAAGGAATTCCTCCGCCCGGGTGAACGCTTCCACCACATACGTATAAACCTTTAATCCCCGGCACCCGGCTTTGATGTCTTTGAAAAGCTGACCACTTTGAGTTAGATGCGTTTCCGTAAATTGCGCCTCCTATTGAGTTTGTTCTGTCCTCTAATTTTTCGGGAGTAAGAATCCACTCACATTCAATTTTATCTTCAAAGCACTCTCCGATTCTATTACTTATTTTTTCAATCACAGTTTTCCGAATTTCTGCAATTTCTTTATCACCAACTTTAATTCCGGCAGGCATGTTTATCATGGTAAACCAATTTTCACAACCCGGAGGAGCATCACTTGCTACCATTTTTGAACTGATAAACAGGTAAATTGTAGGATCTGCCGGTATTCTTTTTTTGTCAAATAAGTCTTCAAACTCTTTTTTATAATCTGTGGTAAAAAAAATATTATGCAGGGCCAACTTATTAAATTTGCCTTTGATGCCCCAATTGAAAACTAAGGCCGAAGTAGACTTTTCTTTAGCTGCTTTTGAATATTTTTTTTCCTTACCCAGCATTTTATATGTTAATTCAATATCGCTATTGCTGACAATTATTTTTGAAGGAAAAAATCCTTTAGTTGTTTCTATACCGCTTACTCCACTTTTATCAAAACATATTTTTTTCACTTCCTGATTAAAATGAAAATTGACGCCCTTTGCTTTTGCCAATGTTATCAGCGACTCAATTATAGAATACATTCCTTTTTTAGGCAAAAAAGCGCCTTTATTATACTCTATATGGGGTATAACATTAAGTGTTGCAGGAGCTTTGTAGGGATTAGAACCATTATATGTAGCATATCTGTCAAATAGCTGTATAATAGCCGGGTGTGAAAAATTTTTAGCATTTGCATCATGAACAGTAGAGAAAACATCTAACTTCCGGATGTTTAAAAAAGCTTTCCAGAATTTAGGGTTTATTAAGTTCTGCAAATAGGACCATTCTTTAAAAATAAAGACCGGAGCTGTCAGCTTGTAAATCTCCGCAGCTTTTTCCAGATGCCTGATAACCTTTTCAGCTTTTTCACCGGTTTTATTTTCAATTTCATTAGCAAAGTCTGATGGATTTGCAAGGGCATTAATGATAAGGTCATCCTGAAAAAAATATCGGCAGATATGATCTAGCTTTACATAGGAAAAGTGGGATTCCGTTTTAATGTTTGAAATTTCAAACAACTCTTCTATCAATTCAGGCATTGTAAACAATGATGGTCCTGCATCAAATCGATATCCATTTATTAATACTTCGCTGAGTTTGCCTCCTGCAAAATCATTTTTTTCAAGGAGATTTACTTTATAACCCGCATTTGCTAATCTTACAGACGCAGCAAGTCCTGCTATTCCACTTCCTATAATTATTACATTTTTCACTTTTGCCTGTTTAAACTTACTTTCGTAAAAATACCTATATTATTTTGAAAGTATGATAACCTTAAATCCTAAAAAAAGTTTGATTGTTACATCGTATTTTTAATTTGTCATAAGTAGTTGGTTATGAGGTCGAATTTGTTGGATTTTATACTGTCGCGAATTATTTTCCATTTTTCCTTGAAAAACTTTTTGATAATTAGAAAAAAGGGATTACTTTTGCACT
>REEL01000108.1 GCA_007695095.1 Chitinophagaceae bacterium
AACAGAAAGAAAATATAAAAAAGGCTGTCTTTTATTAAGGCAGCCTTTTTTTATGTAAGATAAACTCTAATCCGGTAATTTTTCTTAAGTCAACTGCAGTAATTCAATAATTATTTTAAAAATAACTATTGAATATGACAATAAATAAAAAAATATTTAAAGAGAGAGCCCTTTTAAAAAGCATACATATTAATACGTAAAATGCAGTTAAATAAATGTATAGGAGTGTGAAAATAAAAAATATAAAAGAGTAAATTAAAAAACCGGAGTAAAGAAGATTTAAAATAAAGATAAAACTTTTTGTTTTTTCCAAAAAGCTGTATCTTAGAGTGCTTGGTTTTTTAGTTGTGTGTAAGAAATGCAGGTTTATCTTAGTCGGTAGCCTGCATTTTTTTTACGTTGACATTTTAAATATGTTTCTGTTTACACTAATTAAATTTATCAAGACTGCTACAATTAAGAAGATAAAAGAAGCACCTAATACTTCTTTGTTAAGTCCTGCTTTAAATTGAAAACCACCTGCTGACATTAATGTTTCTATAAAAAAGCTTGATAAAAATACCAATATCAAGGAAAGAATAATGGTCGGAACCAAAACAAGCAGAAACTGAAAAGTAATAACTTTATTAAGATATCTTGCGCTATATCCCAGGTCTAGTAGAATTGAGATTTCTTCTTTGGCTCTACTAATGATTAATTGAAAGTTCATTATAAACAAAACTAACGAGAGTATAAGAAAAAGGAGACCAATAGTTCCTGTTATACTCATAATAGCATTGATAATGGCAACTCCGGTTCCACCGCGAAGAGATTCAAGGTTTGTTTCATAATCTTTTTCAGCTAAAAAAGCTTTTAATTCAGGATTTGCCGGGTCATCTGTTGATAATATGATTCTGGATATCTTTGGTTGTTTTCCGCCGGCATATTTTTGATTAGCATATTCAATGAAATTTAGAGGAGCCAAAATTGTTGGGATTCTGTCTGAAAAGCCAACCACTCTGGTTTCATAAACAGCTTCATTTCCATTATAAGGAATAGAAATCTCAAAAGTTATCATTTCAATAGTACCGGGAGCAACTTGTGGCAGTCCCTGACTCAGAGCGATACTGAAATTGTAAAGCCGCATAAATTCACCGGAAACGATTAAGGGAATAAAATTACTTCCTTCTTCCCAGCCCCAGTCATCGGGTTGTATATCTAAAAATTCATCATCAACACCCTCCAAGAAAAAATCTCCCTGAAGCCCAATAGCTTCACCTAACCCGGCAATAACTCTGAATGTATTTGAAGTAAAGGCACCCACATCATCAATAAAATCTTTAGATTTTAATTCTTCAATTTCTGCATCACTAAACACTTTATTTCCTCCTCCAAAAGCACTAAAGAAATCAATTTTTTTATTAATAATTAGGTAGCTGGCACTTTCTTGTGCTTCAATCTGCTCTTTTATAGCCCTTTGAGTTTCTGTAAAAATCTGCAGGCTTGTTAATAAAATAAATAAGCCCAGCAAACTTCCAAGAATAGCAAAAACGAGAGGCAAGCGATTTTGACCTGAGAATAGAATTTTGAAAATTAATTTCATTATTATACATTTAATATTTCATCGTAAGGAAAAAAACTGTCTTGTCCAAGGGCTGCAATTACAAGACCGGCATTATTTTTTTGACAACTTTCAGAAATCATCTTTGCAGCTATGAGGCTATTTTGTTCATCAAGGTGACTAAATGGCTCATCCAGCAACATCCAGTTAAATGGTTGGGCAATTGATCTGATGATAGCAACTCGTTGTCTTTCACCAAAAGAAAGTAGTCCGCATTTTTTATTTAACAAGCCATCAATTCCAAGTTCTTCAGCTTTTTGTTTAATTTCATTAGAGCTGAAATAGTCTGTGAGTTTATTTTTGAGATAGATGTTCTCATAAGCAGTTTGATTTTGAAATAACCTTAAATCCTGAAAAACAGAACTTAAATGATTACTTCTCAATTTTGCCCAATCCATCGCTTTAAATTTTCGAATATCCTTGCCATCAAGTAATACCTGGCCGGTATAGTCGTTTCTCTTACCGTATATAATATTCAAAAATGTTGATTTTCCTTTACCTGATGCTGCTACAACAGCATATTTTAGAGGAGGACTTAGACTAATTATTTTATTCCATAATGTTGTTTCCGGTTTTTGGAGTTCTTTTAAAGGCTCCGGCATTAAATTTTTGATTTCTATTTGCATTATGAATTCAGGGGATTTAAAACTGTGAAATATATTATATTGATGCTAAAATAGTGTAAGTATGCAAATACTTTCTAAAAAGATTTTATTTTTACAATTCTTACTTAAATTTTATTTTAACTTAAATTTATATCCAAACATGAAAAAGCAAACCTTTATTTTTGTGTTAAGCTTATTTTTATTGAATTTTAATTTTTCAGGCTCCGTTTCCGGTGTAAATCCTGCAGAGTTAAGCACCGGCATTATACCTTCAGCCTTACCTGAGAAGAATGTCTCTGAAAGATGGTTATCAGATTTCCAGATCGATGGTCAGCGGCAAAAAGCATTTTATGTGAAAAGAGATCCGGAGGAAGTAAAAGCTTATTATGAAGACTTACATTCTTCTGCATCACGTGATGGCGACAATATTTGGAAAATTGAAGTGATGAGCAGAAGAGATGTAACTGAATTTACTTCCGGTAGAGATGTTAGCGCAGAAGCCGCCAATGTGAGAGTATATTCTGCTGCACCCAGAGAAAATCCTTTTGTTGCAAGAGCATTTGTAGAATTGGAGAATAGTTATTTGTCCAGATTTAGTAATTTGTCAACTCGTGAAAAGTCCAGACGTAAGAATGATGAAGAACTACAGTCTGTGCTCAGACAATATGAGTTTCTTAAAAGAGCTTTTTTTCCCCGCACTTCTCAAAAAAGAACTTTAAATGACGGAACTGAAGTTTTCAAAGGACTTGAAGAAGTTTTATTTGAACGCTTTTTTGCTGATAGTGACCAGATTCGTGCTATGAGACTTCAGGAGTATCTGGACCAGTACGCTAATTTGATTGTGGAAGGTAAACTGGAAGAGGCGGCATCTGTAAGTGAAAGAATAGATGCATTATCAAAAACAGCGTCCAACTCTACAGATATGTGGAATCATGCAATTAACTATCTTGAAGAGTTAAGAAAACTTGCTTACAGGACTTTGTTGGTTATTGACAGACATCCATCTGAGTGGTAGTTTATCTGTGAAGATTGAACGGTTCTGAGATTAAGAGTAATATTATTAAATTATAATGTGTAACAACATCTACAGATTGTAAATGTTTTTGTACAATTAGCTGTATTTATAAAAATTATATATAAATCAAAATGCTGAGGTACAGTATAGTTAAGTCTCTTTCGTTTAAAGTTTAACTTGGCACGTTTTTCCTACTTTAAAAATTATTATTAATCTAAAAAAACAAAATATGAAAAGATTTAAATTACACATTTTAAGCACGATGCTAACAGCATTGTTTTTTTTAGCCCTTCAAAATGCAAAGGCAACAACCTTTACGGCGGTAGCTTCAGGGGACTGGACAAGTACCGCTACCTGGGGTGGCACTGCTCCGGATATTAATGCTACAGATGTTAATGTAATTATTCCTGTTGGAATTAATGTTACGCTAGATAATCATATTAGTATTAGTGGGTCATCATCAAGTTTAGAAGTTTTAGGTGAGGTTTCGGCAGCAACCAACTCATCTCTGACAATAATTGATGGCAGTTTAACCGGTCAGGGGCAATTAAATATTAAGGAATTAGCTTTGGAAGGTTCAGCAACAGTATTACTGGCCGGGATTATCAATACCGATGTTTTTGTAAATAATGTCAGTAACTTGTCAATTATTTCTAACCTTAATGTAAATCATGAGATAAGGCTGGAATCAGGTACCTTTAGCTTAGACCTCGGTGGAGCTTTGTTGTTTGGAAATGATGTTACAATTAACTTTGCAGGTGGAGATTTTGTTGTTAATAATGGTACACTTACTATTGTAGCACCTTACAATGTTATTTACTCTCACGATGCAAACTTTGTTGCGGGTGCTGAGTTAACTAGTCCAAACCTGAAAGATCTTACCATAGATATTTCGTCGGGAAACACTCTTACCTTAAGCAACAATGTTTTTGTAAACGGTACATTAACTTTAGAAAGTGGTACTTTAGACTTGAATGACTATTATTTCAGTGTTTTTGGAACAATTGATGCTTCAGCTTCATCTGAAATACATTCTTCTGCTGAGGCAAATATTAATTTAGATTTACAAACAGAACCTTCAGGTTCGTTAAACTTTAGTTCAGACGGAAATCATGTAAATGATTTTATGATTAACATAGCAGACACCGGATATATTATAATCAGTTCAGCATTAACTGTTAATGGATCTCTTACTTTTGGCGGGTTCGGTAGCATCATGATTTCTGATTCAGATTTAATGGTATCACATTCAGACAGTATTTCAGGATATGGTCATTTGGCCTATGTTATGACGTCAGGAGATGGATATTTTGGAGCGTATGTTGATGCAGGTGCATCGGCCTCAGCTCATTTTCCGGTAGGAACTGAATTTCATTACAGCCCGGCAAATATTGAGTTGAACTCCGGTTCTTCAAGTGGGAATGTCATGGTCAATGTTTATGGAAATGTTAGGGTAGATGGGTATTCCGGTATCAGTGTATCAGATCATCAAAGTGTGGTAAATGCTACCTGGTATGTTAGTAGTGATGTTTCCGCTAATCTTGACATGAATTTAGAGTTATTTTGGAATGCAGATATGGAAGTGAATAATTTTAACAATTCAGCCGCATATGTGAGCCATTATACAGAGGGTAGCTGGGATGTTGTTGCAACTGCAGAAGCAAATGTTGAAGCAGATGGTATGTTAAGTCTTAAAAGAGAGAACATTACTTCTTTAAGTCCTTTTGGTGTGTTTGATGAAGATGCTGCTGTATCAGTTTCTGAAGTAGCTGATTTTCAATTTGAATTGTTTCCAAATCCTTCAAATGGAATTGTATACATACAAGGATTAGATTATCAAGAGGAAGGATATCAAATAAGTATTTATGATGCAATTGGCAAAAGAGTAGAAAACTTTACTTTTGATAATAACCAAATCGAATTAGATTTAAGTCATCTTAAATCAGGAATTTACTTCATAAATATTTACAATAAGAATGTTAAATCTGTTAATAAGGTGACATTGTTCTAAACATTTTTTATATAGCTATTTAGTGTAGATACTATTGCAATAATTTTAATTGAATTAATAGATTAAACAA
>REEL01000109.1 GCA_007695095.1 Chitinophagaceae bacterium
TTGAACTGTTCAAAGCTTTGATTGCAATTGTTGCACATAAATAATGCCCTGCAAAGTGTGGGTCCGAATGGGCTGATTAAGTCTGTATTTTCGCTTTTGCAATTTGGGCAGGGAGCATTCATTAAGTCCTCATCGCTAATAGTACCGCAATGTCTTTTTGGAGCTGAAAGTCCAAATTTTTCAAGTTGTTTTAAACCTTTCTCGGTAACTTTATTTGTGTTCCAGGGTGTTTTCATGTCAATTATAACCGTAACATCCTCGAAGCCTGCCTTTTCTATCGTTTCCTGTATGTCTTTTTGCATATAATCAATGGCAGGGCAACCAACAAAAGTAGGCGTCATCCTGACCTCTACCTGATTGTTTTCAAGGATTTTGACACTTGAAATTACCCCTAAATCTACTAAAGAGATAAAAGGAATTTCAGGGTCTTTTACTTCTTCCAGTAATTCCCATATTTGAGATTCTGTTTCCTTAATGTTTTTTTCTTCAATAGTCATAATATTCTCTTTTTCGTTAAACGGAAAAGATTACCATTCAGCGTTTACATCAGTTTTGAAAACTTCTGTCATTTCAGTCATTAGCTTTGCAAGATCATCTGTATGATAGCCATTTCTGCCTCCCATTACCGGGTTTAACTTATCGAGTTCCGGCATTTTTAATCCGGCTTTCTCAATTTCATTTGATATCAATGATATCCATTTTTCTTTAAGCGCCTTTTCCCCAACGAATATATTTTTTTCAATTAATTCATTTTCCATAGGGCTTTCCTCAAAGATTCCTAAAGCATAAGGCATAGAAAAATCAAGCGCTTTCTGCAGCCTGCTATTTGAATCTTCATTACCATTTCCTAATTGATTAATCCATACATTGGCATGCATAACATGGTACTTAAGTTCGCCTCTTACTTTGCGGGAAAGATTTGCCAAAGACTCATTGGATGAGTTTTCTAAAGCATTGAAACGCAAGAAAGATGCATGGTCAAATAAGAAATGACGAATCAGAGCGAAGGCATAATCTTCTGTTGGTAATTCAGTAAAATGACAGCATTTCATGCTTTTAATTTCTCTTTCAAAACCTAATTTATCGGGCACATCCATGCCAAATTCATTATGTAGTATCTTGTAAATTGCCAATGCGTGGCCAATTTTGTCCTGTGCCATGGAAGAAAAAGAAATGTCTTCTTCTAAAATGGGCCCCAACCCTGTCCATTCAGAATTTCTATGACCTAATATTAGTGCATCGTCTGCTGTTTTTAGCATTAACTCCTGTTCCGGTTTCATAATAATTATTTTATAGTTACTGTTGCTCAGCTTCTTGTTTCTTAAAAGTGTTTATTTTATCTCTGACTCTAAAGCCACTGGCGTCTCTGTACTTTTTGTCTTCTGAAGTGTTTGCATCGAATAAATCTTCATCTTCATAAGAAGTAGCCAGTATATCCGAAGTTTTTACAACCCATATATTGCTGCATTTTTTTCTTCTTGCATACTGTTCTTTACCAAAAATCAAAGCCATTTCTGCAGATGGCGCATGTACACTGCCTGCATGTATATGATGGCTGCCTCTTTTTGTTTGATGAAAAATTTCATACGTTTGCCAGCACTCTTTTTTTTCTAACTCAACCTGACCTTTGGGGTTAAGTTTTAATCGGTTTACTCTTGGATCTAATGAACTCATAGTTGATTTTTAAGATAGTGGTATAGTTATTTTTTCTTCCGGTTTCATGAGCGCTTTGCGAACCCATTCGCCATTTTCTTCTGCCCATTTTCTAACGGCAAGGCGTTCCTCATTGCAAGGGCCGTCTCCGTTTATGACTCTAAAGAACTCGTCCCAGTCCGGATCACTAAAGCCCCAAACGCCGGTTTCTTCATTTTTCTTCAGCTTTTCATCAGGAAAGCTTAGCCCCAACTCCCATATTTTAGGAACATAAGAATCTAAAAACTGATTTCTCATGTCGTCATTAGAAGCCATTTTGACTTTCCATTTCATTAACTTTTCAGAATGGACGGAAGTTTTATCCGGTGGACCGAAAAAATGTATCATTGGTTTGTACCAGCGATTCAAGGCGTCCTGTAGCATATCTCTTTGAGCCGGGGTTCCGGTAGCTAATGCAACCAATGCCTCATGTCCTTGTTTTAAATGGAAAGACTCTTCATAACAAATGCGCTCTAAAGCCCGACAGTAAGGACCATAAGAGCCTTTTGAATTAATTAACTGATTGACAATTGCTGCCCCGTCAATTAAAAATCCAATTACCGTTACATCTGCCCAGGTTTTGGCCGGATAATTAAAAACATTTGAATATTTTGATTTCCCGCTTAGCAAGTCGTTTATCATTTCATTTCTTGACTTTCCAAGGGTTTCAGCCGCATTATATAATAAATGAGCATGACCAATTTCATCCTGTACTTTTGCAACCAATGCAAGCTTACGCTTAAAATTTGGTGCTCTGGTAATCCAGGTGCCCTCCGGCAATGAGCCAATAACCTCTGAATGGGCATGCTGCTCTATCATTCTGATTAACTGACGCCTGTATTCAAAAGGCATCCAATCTTCCGGTTCAATTTTTTCTCCGGCTTCAATTTTAGCTTCAAATGCAGCTAACTTCACCGGATCTTCTTCTACCGGTTTCGCTTTTTTTACGTTCTTATCTTCTTGTATATAACCACCACCGTACATATCTTTAGTTTTTAGTTAAAAAATTATTTTCATTCAGGATTCCGTTAAAAAATATATTTGTGAAATTTGTACTCATTTCTTCTGCATCTGCAAACATTGCTACTTTTTTCCAGTCATATAACCAGTTGATGCATGAAAACAGGCTCTGAATGGTAAACCGGATATTTATCTCTTTGAAAGAACCGAGATCAACTCCTTCTTCAAGTATGTTTTCAAACCCTTTTTCATATTTCCTGCGCATAGCTTTGAATTTTGTCAAATTTTCCGCAGAAAGGTATCGCCAGTCATAGAAAAAAACAGCTGAAGCATCAGCATTATTTAAAATCACTTTTATGTGACCTTCTATAGCTTTTTTTAATTTAATTTCAGGAGTGTCATTTTCTATTAACACATCATTAAATGCAGAAAAGAAATCCTTAGCCATTCCAAAGCAAATGTCCTGCAGTATGTTCTCTTTTGACTTTATGTGAGAATATAAGCTTGCAGGTTCGATACCTATATGCTTTGCCAGGTCACGCATGGAAGTTCCGGCATATCCTTTTTCCCTGAAAAGTAAACATGCTGTTTGCCTGATTTGACTTTTTCTATTTAATACTTGTACTTCCATATACACCCTAACGTTCGTTAGGCTAAATTAGTTTAAAAAGCTTTTAAAAAAAATATTTGGGCTTAAAAAAATAAAAAACTTGCCTTTTTCAGTAAGAAAAATTAATTTGAAAAGAAAAAATCATGAGTTTAAACGAATACAATAAGAAAGATAGTCAAAATACATTGGAATCAACTTCTAAAATTAAAAGTGAAAAACATAGCATTGCCGATGTTCGGGAAGAAATCAAGCAGGTAAATGATGATTTTTTTAAAAAATTAAAAGTCAGCAGATTTACTATGGATGAGGTTAAAAAGCTAAAAGCACTTAATCTGCACAGGGATTCTGCTCCAAAAGATTTTTTTAGAGCGTATAAAATAATAGGTATAGATTATAAAGAGCTAACCCTTAAAGATCTACTTTCCAAGGTAAGGCATTTATACAATATTTTCCTGCCTCATATAGAAGATAACACTGTTTATGAAGTATTGAAAGTGTTCAGACCTATAACTCTTCACTTAAATGATGTTTATTCCTTTTTAAAAGACGACATGAACCCTATACAGGCATACTTAGCCGGAAGGGATTTGCGTATTATGCTTAAAAATACGGAGTATTTTATGTCAAAAGCTTAATCTTAAACCGATTAGTTAAGGTAAAATTATTTTGAGTAATTTATCTCAATACAAATAATCTGTCTGCATCTAAGCGGATGAAGATAAAAATCATTACGGTAAAGATGAGCAATGATGATCCACCATAGCTTATAAACGGCAATGGAATTCCAATAATAGGCATCAAACCAATTGTCATTCCAATATTAATTACGATATGCATAAAAATTATGGAGGCAATGGCATAGGCATATATGGCGCTATATCCGGATCGTTGTCTTTCTGCCAAATGTGTTATTCTAAAAAGCAAAAGCAGAAAAAGAGAAAGGAGCGTAATACTTCCCAAAAAGCCGAATTCTTCTCCTATAGTGCAAAAAATAAAATCAGTATTTTGCTCAGGTACAAAATCAAATTTTGTTTGAGTCCCTTGTAAAAAACCTTTTCCGGTTAATCCTCCCGAACCAATTGCTATTTTAGATTGATTTAAATTATATCCTGCACCGAATAAATCCTGCTCAATGCCGAGCAAAACATCTACTCGTTGTTGCTGATGATGCTGTAATACATTTTCATAAAAAAAATGGACCCCAAAGGAATAGCCGCTACTGACAAACAATACGACAATTGTGAGTAAAATAATATTTTTCCTTTTTCGATAAACCCAAATAGAAATGCCGGCCAGTATTGCTAAAACTAAAATAACGTATTCAAAGCCATACATAAGAGAAAGAACAAATAGTATTGAGGCAATTAATCCCAATAAAATATAAATAAAGCTCTGACCGGCTCTGAATAAAACCAGAAAAAAGCATAAAAAAACCAATGCTGTGCCTGTTTCATTTTGAAATATAATGATTACCAGAGGAGTGAAAATTAATAGAAAGGCTTTTAGCTCATTTTTAAAAGAATCTAATGAGTTTTCCGGAACGGATAAAAACCTTGACAGGGCTAAAGCAGTTGTAAGTTTTGCCAGTTCCGGAGTTTGAAAACGCAGCCCCCCGATTTCAAGCCAGGATTTTGATCCGGACACCTCTACGCCGAAGAAAATTGTCACAACCAATAATAGTAATCCGAGGATATAAAGTGGGTATGACAAGAGTGTAAAAAATCGGGTATCAAAGAGTAAAACCACAGCTCCGGCAGCCAGTGAAATCCCAATCCATCTCAACTGTTTTCCTGCGCTGCTTCCAACACTGAACAGCCCGTCTAAATTACCCTGATACTCAACGGCAAAGATTGTCAGCCATCCGATTATCATTAAAATAATCAAGATAAAAATCAGACTTTTGTCCATATATGCTAATCCACTACGGCTGTTCATACTTTTCTATCAGATTAAGATTTAACATTTCTTTTTCGACCGGCTTTTTTAAATCAGAAATACTATCATTCAAATAATATTCCATCATCAGTCCGGCTATAGGAGCAGCTGTACGCCCACCGGACCCGGCATTTTCCACTATAACGGCTATAGAAATTTCAGGATTTTCTTTTGGGGCAAATGCCACAAAAAGGGAGTGCGATTCACCATGCGGATTTTCTGCTGTTCCTGTTTTTCCGCACACCTCTATTCCCTGTATTATAGCTCGCCTGCCGGTTCCTTCCGTAATAGTTCTGTATAGACCCCGAACAATCGGTTCAAAGTGTTTTTCATTAATACCGGCAGAATGCCTTTCCAGAAATTCAGGCCTTTTTTGGCCTGCCATCCCTTCAACTTCTTTTATTAAATGAGGCCTGTAAAAATAGCCTCTGTTTGCAATAAATGCCATCATATTTGCCATTTGAAGCGGTGTTACACTAAGCTCACCCTGTCCGATTCCCAGAGAAATAATAGTCGATGCTCTCCAGCGAAAGTCAGGATAAATTCGGTCATAAAACGCTCTGCCGGGAATAAAACCCGTTTTTTCGTTTGGAATATCAATTCCCAATCGGACACCAAGACCCATTTTATTCATATATCTCTGCCAGTTGTCTATACCTTCCGAGGCATTAGCAAACTTATCCTGTTCAATCGTTCTGCGAAAAATATCACAAAAATAGCTGTTGCAGGAATACATCACGGCATAATCCAAATCACTGGCAGGCGGATGATGACGACATCCTACTCTTAATCTACCCAAGAAATAAGCTCCGCTACAATTATAGGAAGTTTGAGGTGTAATTACGCCATCTTCCAACGCTACTAAAGCCATTAAAGACTTATAAATTGACCCCGGTGGATATTCAGCCATAATAGGCCTGTTGAATAAAGGGTTTAAAGTATCCTGTACTAATTCTCTGAAGTTAGCTCCTCTTTTTCTTCCCGATAAAATATTCGGGTCATAAGACGGGCTGCTTACCAATGCCAGTATTTCACCTGTAGCAGGTTCAATTGCAACAATACTTCCCCTTTTATTTTGCATTAGCTTTTCACCGTATTGCTGCAGTTTTATATCCAATGAACTAATCAGATTTTTTCCGGGAACGGGTAAAGTATCAAAACTTCCTTCAGAAAAAGAGCCCTGCACCCGATTGTGAACATCAACCAGATAATAGGCAACGCCCCTTTGTCCTCTCAGGTGCTCTTCATAAGATTGTTCTATACCTGTTACTCCTATATAATCTCCTGAGCGATAATATCTGCCGGAGGCCTGTATTTGACTTTCATTTACTTCGCCTATATAACCTAAAATATTAGCTGCCGCCTTAAAAGGATATTTTCTTACTGTTCTGGATTCAGCAAAAAATCCGGGAAAATGATGAAGATATTCCTGCAAACCGGCAAACTCTTCCGCAGAAAGTTGAGAAAGAAAAACGGAGGGCTTAAAAAAAGAATACCTTCTTGCTCTTTGAATAGAAGATTCAATAAACTCTTTTTCAATATTCAGAAGATTTACCAGTCTTAAGGTATCAAAAGCACGAATTTGGTTAGGGACAACCTTTAAATCATATCCTGCATCATTAACAACTATCAGATTGCCGTTTCTGTCATAAATCAATCCTCGGGAAGGGTAAATAGTAGATTTTCTGATTACATTAGTACTTGCTCTGTCTTTATATTGTTTGTCAATTATCTGTAAATGAAATAGCTTAATCAGATAAATAAACACTACTGCTGAAAAAATAATCCAGATTATCCACTTTCTTTGAGTATACTTCTGAACTAACACTTATAGAATTTATTTTTCTGATGGCTTAAAGAGAAAAGATAACAACATTATTATAAAAACTGAGAAAAAGGTACTAAATATTGTCTTGAAGAGTATAAAAATTATGCGGTTTAATGAAAATATTTCCCAACTAAAAAAAACTAAATGATGCAGAAAAAGAAGCATAAAGCTATAAAAGAAGAACCACTGGACACCCGGATTATTGATTCCGGGGACATTGTCTTCCCCATAGCCGATTGGTGGCTCAAGCAGGCGAATCGTATTATTTCTGAAAAATGCCAACACAAGCATTGCTGATGCATGCATTCCTCCGGTATTTGACAATATGTCCATTATTAAACCAATGCCAAAACCTAAAAACATCAAACCCCATTTAGACATTTTAAATGGCATAATTAGCAAGAGCAATGGATAAATCATTGGAAAGATATAATAGGAGAAAGCAATTCTGTCTAACAAAAAACTTTGCATAAAAATCAATGCTGCACCGATAAAAATCCAGTTAAGTACTCTTTTCATCGAAAAATTTTACTTTTGAATCGTAACATACAAGAGTTAATCCTGCTGCTATTCTTAGTTTTATATGAAAGATAGTTTTTCATTTAAGCTTTCATTGATATTGATTATTCAAGTCCAGAATCTCTTCTTTATCATTATGTCTGATAACATATACATAGCTCAACTTTTGAAAAATAGTAGCATATTCAAGCTTTATTGTCAGGAAGTTAGCGCCTCTTTCTTCATTAACGTCTGTGACCGTTCCAATCGGTATTCCTGCCGGAAAAATAGCAGAAAAGCCACTGGTTAAGATTTCTTCTCCTACAGTCACATTTACATGAGGTGGAATATCTTTTAAAAACCCTTTTTGAAGATTAGATCTTTTCCAGACAAGCTGACCGGTATATCCACTGTTTGATAGCCTGCCGCTAATTCTGCTTTCAAGATGCAGCAAGCTGATACAAAGAGCATAGTTGTCAGAGACATCTACCACTATTCCCGCTACTCCGTGTTTACTAATAATTCCGTCATCCGGCTGTATTCCCTGATTAGCTCCTACGTCTATAGTGAAATAATTCCTTTGACTAAAAACACTGTTACGGATTACATTGGCAGGTATCATATCATACTTTCTGTTCAAAGTGTCCTGATTTGCAAATAAAACTGCCTTTTCGAGACCTTCAGTACTGTTGAAGAGCATATTGTACAGGGCGGCATTCTCAGCTAGAATACTGTCATTAACTTCTTTAAGATTTACATAATGTAATACACTGCTTAATTGCCTATCCAATGACCCTGCTACATAATTGGAACGATTGATGAAATGAGCTTTTTGGTAAGGTTGGTAATTGAAAATCAGCGTAATGGCTATTAACTGTAAAATAATAAACCAAATGGCCGCATGATTTTTAATCAAAAAGCGTATAAAATTTTGCATAGCAAGCGGAAGTTAACACATTATTGCGACAGTAAAGGTAATCATTACTGAAATCTTTTTTAACCAAAACATAACTTCCTTTTAACCTTAATTACTAAGGTTCCGGCAATTTATTTCATCAGGAATGAAAAGCGGTTGATGTTTTTAAGCGCGATACCGGTTCCTCTTACTACAGCCCTCAATGGATCGTCTGCAATATGTACAGGAAGCTTAGTTTTTTGAGAAATTCGCTTATCCAGTCCTCTGATTAATGCTCCCCCTCCGGTTAAATACAAGCCTGTTCTGTAAATATCGGCGGCTAATTCCGGTGGAGTCATCTCCAAAGCTTTTAACACGGCCTCTTCAATTTTTGATATTGATTTATCTATAGCTTGTGCTATTTCTGTATAGCTTATTTCTATTTGTTTGGGAATGCCGGTCATTAAATCTCTTCCATTTACTGCATAATCTTCAGGAGGGTCTTCTAATTCCAAAAGAGCGCTCCCGACTTTAATTTTAATATTATCTGCTGTTCTTTCGCCTATTAAAATATTATGCTGTCTTCTCATGTAGTCAATGATGTCAAGGGTAAACTCATCCCCTGCAACCCGTATCGATTGGTCACATACAATTCCGGAAAGTGCGATAACAGCAATTTCAGTAGTACCACCACCGATATCAATAATCATATTTCCAACCGGTTCTTCCACATCAATTCCAATACCGATAGCGGCTGCCATAGGTTCGTGAATCAGGCGAACATCTCGGCCTCCTGCATGTTCTGCGGAATCTTTTACTGCTCTTTTTTCCACTTCTGTAATACCAGAAGGAATGCAAATAACCATAGTATAAGAAGGGGTAAAAAAAGGATTTTTCTTGTAAAGCATTTTAATCATTTCCCTGATCATACCTTCTGCTGCATTAAAGTCAGCAATTACACCATCTTTCAGTGGTCTGATAGTCCGAATGTTTTCATGCGTCTTTTCGTGCATTTGCATGGCCTTACTGCCGACCGCGATTATTTTATCAGTTGCTCTGTTAATTGCGACTATGGAAGGCTCATCCACAACAACTTTATCTTTATAAATTATAAGGGTATTTGCCGTACCTAAATCAATGGCAATTTCATGATGTAGAAAATTAAATAGCGCCATTTGGGGTTGTATTTCTTAATGAATAATTTTTTTTCATGTAACGTTCTAAAGCTTTTTTTAATGTTTAAAATGTCGGATTCCGGTAAAAACCATACTCAGACTATGTTGATTACAAACGTCTATTGTTTCCTGATCTCTCACAGAACCTCCGGGTTGAATTACAGCCTTAATTCCTTCCTCTGCGGCAATTTCTACCGAGTCTGAAAAGGGGAAAAATGCATCCGAAGCCATTACAGCACCTTTAAGGTCCAGACCAAATTCCCGGGCTTTTGCAATGGCTTGCTTCAAAGCATCTACACGAGAAGTCTGACCGCAACCGGATCCCAGCAATTGATTATTTCGAACCAATACTATTGCATTGGATTTCAAATGCTTAACTACTTTTTGAGCAAAAATTAAGTCTTTCACTTCCTGCTCTGACGGTGACTGATTTGTCACTTTTTTAAAAGTATTTTCTGTAATATCAAAGTTATCTTTCTCCTGCCATAAAACACCTCCCAGAGCAGACCTAAATTGATCTTCACTTTCAGGATAATTTTTCAGACGCAGTAAAATACGATTTTTTTTGCTTTTTAAAATTTCTAAAGCTTCCTTTTCATATTCCGGAGCTATTAAAACTTCTAAAAAGAGTGTATTTATAATTTCAGCTAAATTCTTATCCACTGTGCGGTTTAAAACAATCACACCTCCAAATGCTGATACCGGATCTCCTTCCAGTGCTTTTTCATAAGCTTTTTGAATGCTGCTTTCGGTAGCCAGCCCACAAGCATTGTTGTGCTTTACAATCACCGCTGCAGGTTCACTAAATTCTTTAGAAAAGGCCAGTGCATTATCTATATCGAGCAAATTATTATAAGAAAGCTGTTTGCCGTGTAATTGCTCCCAAAGGGTATCCATTTTCCCATAAAAAACGCCTTTTTGGTGCGGGTTTTCTCCATACCGAAGAGTTGATGAAGGCTGAAAGGTTCTTTGAAAAACCTCTTTTTTGTTTTCGTTAAAATAATTAAAAATGTGCCTGTCGTACTCTGAACTCTTAAAAAAGGCTTCCAAAGCAAATTCTTTTCGTTGTTCAATAGTTAAAGCACCTTCTTGATTTTTCAAAAATGAAGCGAGCTTTTGATACTGTGATTTATCGGAAATAATAGCGGTATCCTCATAATTTTTTGCAGCTGCCCGAATTAAGGAAATGCCTCCAATGTCAATTTTTTCAATAATTTCTTTATTTTCTGCTCCACTTTTAACCGTATCTTCAAAAGGATATAAATCAACGATTACTAAATCAATCTCCGGAATGTTGTATTCTTCAAGTGTTTCTACATCATTCTTTTCAGAACGACGAGCTAATATGCCACCAAAAATTTTCGGATGTAGTGTTTTAACGCGCCCGCCCAATATTGAAGGATATTCTGTAAGGTCCTCAACTGCATGGACTTCTATAGATTTTGATTCAATAAATTTTTGAGTTCCTCCCGTAGAATAAATTTTTACCTTGTTTTCATTTAAACACTTTAAAATCTCATCGAGACCTTCTTTATGAAATACAGAAACAAGAGCGGATTTAATCTTTTTCAATCTTACTTTTTTAAACACTATTTAATTACACAAATTTATTGATAATCGGTGATTATTACCTTATAATGTCTAAAAAATAAAACCAAAAGGCATAAGTTTATTTTTTTAATGTATTTCTTTAAAAAAACATTCTTTTTGGATTAAATATTTAAGGAGTGTTTTTAAATTCTGCAAAGAAAAAGGTGTACGATTGTATAAATTTTTCTCTATATAACAATAAATAAACAATCTTCAATGCACAAAAAGTTAATAGACAATACCTTATGCTAAAAGACAGTCATCAAAATGAAGAAATTTATTAAAACACTCTTTAGCAGTAATAAAAAGATATTTCGGGAAATTACAAGGGTTAATCATGTATGGTAGCTCCGAAATCGTCTTTAAACTCTTTTTCAAAAAAGAACTTTTCTTCTCCGAATGCGGGCTTAAGATCACTTACCCAAACAGCTTTTTCATCATATTCAGCAAAGAAGGGTTTGCATACCCAATCGGGGTTTCGTCCCTGCAACATTCTGAGTGCCATAACTTTTTTTCCATTTATTTCAGAAACACCCAACATTTGAACTTTCCCGGGATTTGACGACATACTTGGTCCACGAACCGTTCGGCAAATACCACTCACTTTTTGATATGCATCTCTGAAAATATTCCAGGCTTTGACTAAAGGAATATTAAAATAATGCTGTGCGCCGGTATCCCTTACGACAAACATATAGTAAGGAATGATTCCTAAATCAACTTGCTTTCGCCACATTTCAGCCCAAACGTTTGCATCATCATTTATATGATTGAGCAATGGCGACTGAGATCTGATTTGAGCACCGGTAGAGGTAACTCTTTTAATTGCTTGCTGCACAGCTGGTGTTGAAAGCTCTACAGGATGATTAAAATGTGACATAATGGCCAGCACTTTTCCGGATTTTACGACTTTTTCAAATACCCGTAATAATTCATCTGCGTCATCATCTGTAGTGAATTTATAAGGCCAGTATCCAAGAGCTTTTGTCCCTAACCTGATTGTATGTAAGTTTGGCAAATCAGCATCTATAAGCGCTTCGAGGTAGTTTGCCAATAACTTTGTCTTCATAATTAAAGGGTCTCCTCCCGTAAAAAGCACATCTGTAACTTCGGGGTGAGCTTTGAGATATTTTACCAGCAACTCTGTCTCACGCATGGCAAATTTTAGCTCATCCATACCCACAAACTGGGGCCATCTGAAGCAAAAGGTGCAATATGCATGACAGGTTTGTCCCTGACTGGGGAAAAACAATAAGGTTTCTCTGTATTTATGCTGTACGCCGGTGAGTTTAACACCATCTATTTCAGGCACATTAAGCTCTACCTGACCAGCAGGATGGGGATTTAGTTCCAGCCTTATTTCATGAGCAACTTTTTTAAGTTCAACTTTGTTCAAACCGCTTTCCATAGCACTTTTCATCTTATTGTAATGCTCCGGCAATAACATGTCTTTTTGAGGAAAATTTAAAACAAAAATGGGATCTTCAGGTATGTTATCCCAATTTATCAGCTCATTGACTACGTAATTATTTGTTTTAAATGGAAGTACATTCCCAACGACCTCAATAGCTTCAATTTGTTCATCCGTCAGGCGGGCTACCTGGGGTATTTTTTTGTAGTTGTGTAATGCATACGAACGGTATTTTTCCGATTGTATAACTTCTGTTCCATTAGAAATATCTGTTCTTATCAAATCATCTCCTTTTTTAGAATTCAAAAAATTTGGACTGCAAAAATAGAAAAAATTAACGAATTATGTTAAACAGGGTCAATGCAGATTATTATTAGCCTTATTTTAACGGCATTTTTAACCGCTTTGTTTAGTGAAAAAGCGGATATAAATAATTTTTTTTATTGTTTGCTACCATGCCTCTTCTAAAAAAGGGCTTTTAAAATATAAATTGCATTAAGGATTAGAAATAATCTGTCAGGAAAATTAAATTTGCATAAATACTCAGAAATGTATTCTAAGGAAGAACAAAAAGAAATTTCAAATCTCACGGATAGCTTGTTAAAACAGAAAGAGTCTTTTTTTAAAAAGGAAAACCCTGTTGAAGAGCTGTCCTTACTTAAGAGGGTTGTGCTGTTTCACGATTGGCGTTACTATATTTTATCTGAGCCACTTATCTCCGATTTTGAGTATGATTCCCTGTTTAAGTTGCTCCAAAAAATCGAAAGTGAAAATCCGGATTTAATTACCGATGACAGCCCTACCCAAAGAGTTGGTGGAGGCATTACCGATGATTTTCCACCGGTGGCACATTTGCTCCCTATGTTATCTTTGGATAATTCATACTCTTCCGAGGACCTTAACAACTGGAAAACAAGATTAGAGAGGTTTGTTAAGGAACAGGATATAACTTTTACCGCAGAGCCCAAATACGATGGGTCCAGTATTGCTTTAGTCTACGAAAATGACAAACTAATAAGAGTAGCAACCCGTGGAGACGGACAAAGCGGTGAAGAAATCACTATGAATGCAAAGGTTTTAAAAAGCCTACCTCTCAAAGCTGCTTTTTCCCGATATGGTATTCACAAAGCTGAACTCAGAGGTGAGGTATTAATATCTAAAGAAAAGTTTGAACAGTTAAATAATCAAAGGTTAGAGGAGGGGCTTACTTTATTAGCAAATCCCAGAAATGCCGCTTCCGGAGCTTTGCGCTTAAAAGACAGCTCTGAAGTTTCAAAAAGAAGTTTGGAAGCTTTTATTTATCAGCTGGCCTTTGCGGAGGATTCGTCCGGGAATAACCTACTTTTAGAGAAAATACCGGATCATAAGTCAAGTCTGGATATTCTTTACTCTTTAGGGTTCAAAATTCCTAAAAAAGAATTTGGTCATTTTCAGTCAATAAACGAGGTGGTAAATTTTTGTGCCGGTTGGGAAGAAAAAAGAGATGCATATCCATTTGAAATTGACGGCATTGTAGTGAAAGTCAATGAGTATAAATATCAGCAATTAGCCGGAAGCACTTCTCATCATCCCAGATGGGCAATTGCCTATAAATTCAAAGCTCGTCAGGCCACTACCCGATTAGAAAGAATTGAATTTCAGGTTGGCAGAACAGGAGCGGTTACACCGGTAGCGAAGGTTAGTCCGGTTTCCTTAGCCGGAGTTACGGTAACATCCATTTCAATGTTTAATGAGGATTTTATAAAAGATAAAGACATTCGCATAGGCGATAAGGTGTTGATTGAGCGAGCGGGAGATGTAATTCCATACGTTGTAAAATCATTGGAAGATGTGAGAGACGGAAGTGAAAAGGTCATTGAATTTCCGGATAGTTGTCCAAGTTGCCACTCAAAGTTAACAAGACCTGAAGGAGAAGCGGTAAGCCGCTGCATAAATGCTCTTTGTCCGGCTCAGTTAGTTGAAAAGCTTATTCATTTTGTGTCAAAAGATGCAATGGATATCAGAGGTCTGGGCGAATCGCTAATAAAGCGCTTTTATGAAATGGATGTGCTAAAAACAATTCCGGATATATATACTATTGATTTTGATAAAGTCAGAACACTGGAAGGTTTTGGAGAAAAGTCAGTAGAAAATTTAGAGAAAGCCATTTTAAAATCAAAAAAAGCACCCTTATACAGACTAATTTTTGGATTGGGTATTCGGTTTGTCGGTTTGAGGACAGCTAAAAATCTGGCTGCTGAAATAGAGGATTTGAATGAATTGACCGTGCTAACCGAAGAACAGCTTCTGGAAATAGAAGATATCGGGCCAAAAGTCGCAGGAAGTATTCTCGACTTTTTCTCTGTAGATGAAAACAAAGCTATGATTCAAAGGCTTGAAGACTTAGGTTTAAACATAGTTTCTGACAAATCTTCTCTGAAGCAAGAGAATCTGCCTTTTTCCGGAAAAACATTCTTATTTACCGGTTCACTGGAAACCTTCAGCAGAAAAGAAGCCGCGGATCTGGTAGAATCTCTCGGGGGAAAAACAATTAGTGCAGTAAGTAAAAACCTTAACTATTTGGTCGTGGGAGCTTCTCCCGGATCTAAACTTACAAAAGCTGAAAAGATAGAGGAAATTAGTATTCTCAGTGAAGAAGAATTTAAAAACATGATAGAAACCATTAACAAATAAAATGCAAACAAAAAAGACGTTTCCGGTAGTTTTAATATGGCTATTCCTTTTTCTTTCTTATCCAACTTTAAATTTACAGGGACAAAACGATAATACCTATCAGTTAAGTTGGCGATTGAGCGGAACTATGGGTGGTGCCGGTCTGGCAGGAAGTGGATTGGCCGAATACCTGAAACATAGAAAAGATACTTTAACACATACACAGATTGAGCTTCACAATGCTGAAGATATTTGGTGGCCGGACAGAATCTCTACCCGATACTGGTCTCCAACTTCGATAAAACTCAGTGATATAGGTATGACTACCGGATTTGCCATGCCATTGAGTATGCTGTTTGACAGCTCTATCAGAAGTGAAGGCTGGGAAATCACCGGAATGTATCTGCAAACATTTTTACTGACATATACGCTTACGGCACTTACAAAAGAAATTACCAAAAGGAGCAGGCCCTTTGTTTACAATCCGCATGC
>REEL01000110.1 GCA_007695095.1 Chitinophagaceae bacterium
GAAATAAAAATTATTGCTTCATTGTTCCATTGTTTCATTGTTATGAAAAGATAAAAAGTTTGCAAACCAGCTCATGTAGTACATAAATCAAAAGTTAACAATCGAGCAATGGAACAATGGTTATACTATTTCTGTGTTAATCAGTGTAATCTGCGGCTAAATAAGGATAGCATAGTAGTTACTAAAAATCGTAATAAAGAGCATTAAAATGTTCAAATAAGCATCATTTTATTCAAAAAAAAGGACTAAAGTGAGATTTTTGTTAAAATAAGCACCAGGTTTAGACCCTTATTTTATCGTTTTGTCCTAAATAAGTATAAAAAAAATGGAGTAATCCCAATGTTAAAAAAATACAATGTCAACTAAACAGTGACAGAAGTGAAAATTAAAGCCACTTATAACTTAATTACCAACAACTACTAACTTCCCGCTTCCATCTTCCCGTTCTTCAAAACCTCAAACAAACTCCATCGCATGCTGATGCCACTTTTTGTATTTAATACCATGTAAAACTCTGGGGAATATATTTTCCAAACTCCGTTTTTGCAGCATTATATAAAAAGTCTTTTTAAATTCCTTTTTTTGATATTTTCAAGGTTTTAAGGATTAAAATTCAGCTGCTTTCTTAAGTTTAATAGCTCTGTTAATGAGTTTCCCAATAAGTAGCAACGTTCAAAATTCTAATAGTAACTAGATTAACTTTAACTTATACAATATTATAGTAATCAGACATTAAAATAAAGTATAAATACTGTTTTTATTTTGACAATGATATATTATTTTACTCAATTAGTTGTTTGACATAATCCAAGTGTCTCTAAAAAGTTTTAATTAAATTTATTGTTATTTTTTTTGCACAAATAACTGAAAGTTATAATAACATCTTTATATTTGTTATATATCGCTTGAAAAAATTATTTTAAAAAATGATTAATCAACCAACTTTTTGATCTAAAGTAACTACAATATGAAGCTGCACCGATTCACCCTCTTTATCGTTTGTATTTTTGCCTACTGTCTGTTAGCTGTGACCGATAGCTTTTCACAAGCCCCTGATTTCATCTGGGCTAAAACTGCTGAAGAAAGTCATAGTGGATATGGTCAAGGTATTTCCACAGATGCCAATGGAAATGTGGTGGTAATAGGCAGGTTTTCGAGTCCTTCTATCAGTTTTGGTTCAACGACTTTAACCAAGGAAGGAGGTAGTGATATATTTGTGGTAAAGTATGACCCGGACGGCAATGTACTTTGGGCTCGATCGGCAGGAGGTGACCTTTGGGATGAAGGCTATGATATAACTACTGATGCCAAAGGAAATATATTAATAACAGGTACATTTTTGAGCTCTTCAATCACATTTGGGTCTACAACTTTAACTAAATCGGGCAATGCAAATATTTTTGTCGTAAAATACGACCCGGATGGCAATGTGCTTTGGGCTCGATCGGCAGGAGGAGGAGGTACAAGTGATGAAGGATATAGCATTTCTACCGATACCATAGGAAATGTGCTTGTTACAGGTTTTTTTTCAAGCCCTTCGATCACTTTCGACTCAATTACATTAACTAATTCAGGTAATGCTAATATTTTTATAGTAAAATACGACCCGGATGGTAATGTGCTTTGGGCTCAATCAGCCGAAGGATCTTCCTCAGCAGCAGGTTGGGGTATTGCAACTGATGGTATCGGGAATATACTGGTAACAGGTTCATTTTGGAGCCCTTCTATCACACTTGGTTCAATAACTTTAACAAAATCAGGGGAAAGAGATCTTTTTGTTGTAAAATACGATTCTGAGGGTAATGTTCTCTGGGCTCAAAGTGCCGGAGGTGAAAACTGGGATGAGGGCTATGATGTTGCCATTGATTCTGAGGGTAATACGCTTTTAACAGGTTATTTTCAAAGTCCATATATTGTTTTTGGCTCAGATACATTAATCAATCAAGGTGATTATAATATTTTTGTCGTAAAGTATGATCCGGATGGCAATACCGTTTGGGCACATTCTTTTGGAGGTAATTCTAGTGATATAAGTAGGGGAATTACCACCGACGCCAGAGATAATGTACTTGTAACCGGCTATCTTAAAAGTCAATCTATTGCATTTGGCTCAGATACGTTAACTAATGAAAATGGAAGCGATGTTTTTGTAGTAAAATATAGTCCTGAAGGTAATTTTCTTTGGGTTAAATCTACAAAAGGAATTTATAGTGATAGAGGTTATAGTATTTCCACCGATAAAAGTAGAAATGTGTTTCTAACAGGCTCTTATTTGAGTTATGATATGTCTTTCGACTCAATAAATCTAACCAATGCAGGAAGCAGTAGTTTTTTTGTAGCTAAAATAAAATGTTCAGTGGAAACTTCAGTAACAGTATCCTATAATTCACTCACCGTTGAAACAGACAGAGCAATTTACCGGTGGTTGGATTGCGACAATAATTACGCAGTTATTCCCGGTGCAATAAATCAGACTTTTACACCGTCCGAGAGTGGAAATTATGCCGTGCAGGTAAATGATAACGGATGCATAGACACCTCAGCTTGTTACAAGTTTGTTTTTACAAGTAGTGAAGACATCAATCATCTTTATCCGGGTTTTACAGTTTATCCTAATCCTTCAACAGGTATATTTATATTACAAGCGGAAACACTATCAGGATATTCAAATTTTACTGTATACATTTATAATATGCTTGGAGAAATCATTCACACAGGAAAAATTACTTCTGACAAAACTGCATTAAATTTGAGCACACAGCCCAACGGAATTTATTGGATGCATTTTCTGGATAATGAGCAATCATTTATGAAGAAAATAATTATTGGAAAATAATTTAGTTTTCCTTTTTTACTTTGATAAAACAACACATTTTTTTAACTATCAATTGATAGTATCTACTTTGACCCCATCAATTTATGGTAAATAAGTTTCAAAAGCTCTTTATAGAAAAATAGACTCTACTCCCCTTCACACCAAAATAAATCCCACCTGACCAAAGTACAGGTGGGACTTATAATTTTATAAATTCAATTATTGAAAACTTGTGGTTTTAACTTTCCCAGATAACAGTATCCTGCTTATCATACCATTCCGGATAACGCGACATGTGAATTTTTTCCACCTCATTTCGCTTAACTTTCATGGTAGGTGTCATTAAATTATTTTCAATTGTCCACGGTTCTTTCATAACAACTACCTTTTTCATTTTTTCATAAGGTTCAAGTTTTTCGTTTACCGAATTAAAGGTCGAAGTCAGGCTTGAACTCAGTGACTCTCTGTTTTTTGCCAAACCGGCCGGTGAAGGTACAACTAACGCCATTGGCTGAGCAACTCCGGTTCCCACTACACATACACTTTCTATATCACTATTAGCTAAAAGCATCATTTCTATAGGTGCCGGGGCGATATACTTTCCTTTATCTGTCTTAAACTGATCTTTTACTCTTCCGGTAATCGTCAGGAACCCCTCACTATCCCTTTCACCAATATCTCCGGTTCTTAGGTAGCCTTCTTCGTCAAACAACTCTTTAGTTAAATCCGGCTCTTTGTAATAACCCTGTGTATTTCCGGGACTTTTAACCCGAATTTCTCCGGTATCTGCTATTTTTACATCCAGGCCTGAAAAAGGAATACCTACAGTACCCAGCTTATTCGCGTTATTTCTATTAAAATGAGCATAAATTGAATCCTCAGTCATGCCATATGCCTGCAAAATTTTAATGTCCAGCTTTTGAAACCACTTAAGCAAATCAACCGAAATTGGCGCAGCTCCACTAAAAATATGAGTTGCTGATGCAAGACCCAGTTTTTTCTTTATTGAATTTTTAATAACACCATTTATCAAAGGTATTTTAAGCAGTACATTCATTTTTGAAGGTGGAAGCTTTTCCTCTATTTTTTCTCTGAATTTAGACCATATTCTTGGAACAGCAAAAAATAAAGTAGGCTGGGCCTCTGCCAGATTTTCAGCAAAAGTATCTAATGATTGAGCAAAATTAAACTCAGCTCCCAAATGCATGCCCATATTCTCAATTCCAATGCGCTCGGCAATATGACTAAGAGGAAGGTATGAAAACATTCTCGCCTTTTTAGTGGGGTCAATATCCAACTCGTTGAGTGCTACTTTTACCGTACTTTCAAAGTTATTGAGTTCATGCATAACCCCTTTCGGACTACCCGTTGTACCGGATGTATAGATGATAGTAAGCCTGTCATTCGGTTTCCAGTCATGCACATAATCACTAGGAGTCATGTTTTTAACCCAGTCTTCCCATGTATGCTCCTCCTCTATACCATAAGTATTTACTCCAATTTTAGCAATTCCTAAAGGAATACCATCCTTTTGAGCGGAATAATCATCCAGTTTTCCAACAATAATTGCTTTACTGTCACTATGCTCTAAAATCGGTTTAATACTATTTGCACTAAGCGTTGGATAAAGGGGTATAGAAACATAACCTCCCATCATAATAGCAATGTCAGCCATAATCCATTCAGCACAATTTTTAGAAATAAGTGCAATATGATCGCCCGGTTTTAGTCCGATACTTTGTAAGCCTGCCAATATAGATCTAATCTCTTTACCGGCCTCTGCATACGTCCAGGTTCTTTTGCCCTGATCTAAGGGTTGATTGAACAATATCTCATTTGGCTTTTGTTTTTCATATTTCAGGAAATCAGTTAAAACACTCATACATTAATTTTTAAAGTTTAAAAAAAGAAAAAGTTGACGATGCCCATCTACAACAGATGTTTTATCAAAACATTTATAAATATTCACAACAGAAGGATATAAAGTTAAATCCATTTGGAAGAAAATTTGTATAATACTATTGAAATTATGCGTAAAAATAAAAATTCTACCAATAGAATACATTTTTTGGATTAAAAATTTGATATTGCCAATCTTTAGTGAAGTTATCGAAAAACTTCAGACATTAAAAAACAAAGCTACAGTCTTGTAGCTATTTGAAAAAAACTGGCCATCCATTTTTTTCTTGTAGCTAAAAATAAAGACATATTATACAAACAAAAAAAGGGAAATGCTATCTAAAGCTTCTCCCTTATATTATTTTTTGAACTTAAATCATATTATTCCGGATCAGCTGCAAAGCTACCGGTAATATTGATGTTTTTGACTTCGCTTTGGAATTCATAAGTATAATTAACATCAAAATCACCCCTGATAACTTCAGATGTTGATTCTGTAATGTTTACTTCTCCACTCTCTCCTATAAAAAAGTAGTCTCCATTGCTTGCTGTAGCAATAGTCTTCTCACTTCCAATTGCTCCCATTATATCCTCTGTAGGACTGTAAGTGCCAGTACTAAGTGGGATATCAAATTGAAATGTGATAAAACTCCAGTTGTTATCAAAAGTAAATAGTGTAACAATCATTTCTCCATCTTCCTCTTCAAAGTAAGCAATACCACTAACTTCTTCAGTTAAATCACCACTTACACTTGCCTCAAAAGTCCCTACTTCTCCCCCATTTAAATCTTCATTTTCATCATCATCTTTACTGCAACCACTAAAAATTAAAAGTACGGCCAATAAATTTAAATAAAAAGCTTTTTTCATTTTTCTAAATTATCATTTGTTAATAAATACTTATGAAATTTTACAACAATGTGTAAATTTGCATTTTCTGATTTGCAATAATAGATAATTTTCAGATAATCAAAAAACATTTACCATAAAATACAAATAAATAACATAAAAATTCTAACTTTAAATTATTGCATTGCTTTGTAAGCTTTATTAGGTATCATTTGTGTAAACTTTCCATTATTTAAACTATTATTCAATAAAAACGTTGATATTTATATAACCAAAACTATAAATTATGTCTAAGTTTAAGAGTTCTATTAACCTCGCATTTTACTATGGCTTTCTTATTTTTATTTCATTAATGGCCTATTTTTTTGTGCTTTCCTTATCAGGTATTGAATACATGAGTGCTTTGAGGTATTTGAATGGTGCATTTCTATTAGGAGGTTTAATCATTGCAGTTCGTAAATTTTTAAAAGATCACAACTATAATTTACAATTTTTTCAAGGTTTTAAGTTCGGTGTTTTAACTTCTTTTTTTGCTACTGTTTTTTATGCTGTCTTCTTGTTTGTTTATTTGAATATTGACAATAATTTTCTAACAAACATGCAGGAAAATGAAAATATAGGTCAGTTTATTACTCCAATTAGTATGACATTTGTAATATTAGTAGAGGGTATAATCTCCGGTTTAATCTTTACGCTCGGAATTATGCAGTATTACAAGAAATACACATATCCAAGAGTTGCAACTCAAAATAGTGATGAAAAAGTTGATGCTTAATTTAGCATTCTAAATTTTCTATGGTAAGTGTAACTTTACTGTTTTTTAATTTTTGCTTCAATATAATTTGCTTATTATCAGGATTATTTCCAAAAATTTATTTTTTTTAATGAGTAAAGCATAATTTTACTTTTTAATCATTCTAAAAAGTATGCATTACTATGGAATTATCTATATGTTCAAAAGCTAAGCAAAGATTATTTCTAATATTATTATTCCTTAGTTTAATATTCGGATTTAATTCTGCTCAGGCGCAGGAAGTTATAGACATCACCGGGCCACCTTTTTTCGGTCGTGTAAATCTCAATAGCGGATTTTCAGCTGACCCTCACACTATTTCAATTATTAGTGGTGGTGAGATAAATGCTGAAGATTTAAATCTTTGTAGTGAATGTAAAGGTTATATATCTGACAGACCGGATTACTGATTAGTTTGGGCAGGAAGTAGCAATGAATTGAGAATTTATTTTGAAGCAAATGATGATACGGAAGACGCAACATTAATTATAAATACACCTGACGGTTCCTGGATAGGCAACGACGATGCTTTTGAAGGTACTTTAAACCCTATGTTAGATTTAAACAGATATGGAAGCGGCACTTATGACATTTGGGTTGGCAGCTATGAAAAAGGTACAGAAATATCCGGTACTCTTGTAATTACTGAACTTCACAACCTGATTCCGGGCTCCACTTTTTCTACTGAATCTTTGGATTTCTCTTTAGAGCCTACTTATGGCTTTGTAAATCTGACAGCAGGTTTTGAGCCGGATCCTTATCAGGTCCCTATTGTCAGTGGTGGGCCTGTTAATGTTTCAAACTTAAACTTATGTGGCGACTGTGAAGGTTATGCCGCTTCACAACCGGACTTTCGATTAAACTGGAGTGGAAGTAGTGCTGATTTAAAAATATATTTTGAGGCTGACAACAGTACGGAAGATGCTACACTAATAATTAATACCCCTGATGGTTCCTGGATTGGAAATGATGATGCCGGGATAGAAACATTAAACCCATTACTAAGTTTAGCTCCTCATGGAAGCGGCACCTACGATATTTGGGTTGGTAGTTATGAGCAAGGTGAAAATATCAGTGGGACACTTTATATAACAGAATTAAATAGTACAATTCCTGTAATTACAGCCAATCAATCATTAGATTTTTCTCTGGAGCCGGTTTTTTCAACAGTAAACTTATCTGAAGGATTTAATGAAGATCCTAAAATACTGGAAATAGTCAGTGGTGGACCGGTAAATGTCTCAAACCTTAACCTATGCAATGATTGTGTAGGTTTTGCTTCAGCTTCTCCGGATGTAAGATTAGTTTGGACAGGTGAATCCAATGACTTAGTTATTTTTTTTGAGGCTGATAATGCTTTAGATGATGCAACTATGATTATAAATACACCGGATGGCAGATGGATTGGGAATGATGATACAAATTCCAATACCTTAAATCCTATGTTAAATTTAAGAAATTACGGTCAGGGAACTTATGATATATGGGTAGGCAGTCTTAATGAAAATGATAACATAATCGGTAAACTGACAATTACGGAAAGAAACCTTTCTCCCAGATAAGTTCTTTAAAATATTGCTCTTAAATAAAGAGAAAACAGACTTTACTTATAATAGTCATTAAAAAAAGCATTTACTTTGCCTTTAAATATGCATTGTCATGCTTTCAAAATATAATATCCTAAAAGACGAAATAGTTAAATGGAGCCGGACAAAGTGCCTGGTGGTTGGCGATGTTATGCTGGATCATTATATTAACGGTTCTGTAAATAGAATTTCCCCTGAAGCTCCCGTACCTGTTTTAGATGTAGAAAATACAACCAACAGACTTGGCGGAGCAGCAAATGTTGCCTTAAATTTAATCCAATTGGGTGCTGAAGTGGAACTACTTAGCGTTTTAGGGGATGATGAAACCGGAAATACTTTGTTAGAAATGCTTACGGCTAAGAATATACGAACAAAGCATATTCTTAAATCAGCATCTAGAAAAACTACCAAAAAAAATAGATTAATATCCAAAAATCAGCAGTTGCTGAGGTTTGACTCTGAAACTACCGATGAAATTTCAAAAGAGGTTGAAGATAAACTTTATGAAAATCTATTGCTTTCTATAGAAAAATCTTTACCGGATATCTTAATTTTTCAAGACTATGATAAAGGGGTATTAACAAAAAGTTTTATTGAAAAAACGATAAGTATATGCCGCCAAAAAAAAATTAAGACAGCCGTCGACCCAAAGCGTAAAAACTTTTTTAACTATTCCGGAGTGGACTTGTTCAAGCCGAATTTAAAAGAATTATGTGATGCTTTTAATCTTTTAAAAATCAATGATGAATCAGAATTGTTATCACAAGTAGAAAAACTGAGAATCGAGTTAAACGTAACTAATTGTATGGTAACTCTTTCAGAAAAAGGTATCTGCTATGTTTCACCATCAAATAGTTTCGTTACAAAACCAAATAAACTTAGAACAATAACTGATGTATCCGGCGCGGGAGATACAGTCCTTAGTGTAGCATCTCTTGCATTAGCCGGCAATTTAGAAGCTGAAAGTTTAGTTTTTCTGGCAAACTTAAGTGGTGGCATTGTCTGTGAGTACCCGGGCGTTTATCCTATTTCAAAAGAATTGCTTTTGAAAGATTTAAATTATGAAGATTCATTAAATGAGTAATTATGCCCTTTAAGAACTTCTGGAATAATGCAAAAGAGTACAGCCGGCTTATGATTTACGATAGCCGGAGTTACCTGCTTAAGGTCTCAGGAGTTGTAGCTTTAATTGCTTCTTTCTTTTCAATTGGTTTAATAATATACTATCATGGATTTCCTCATGATCGCGAAACACTTGATTTTATTATCAAGCTTATTTATGCGAATTTTATTTTTTTTATACTCAATTTTTTCATTCGATTTCTCACTAATTACGAGAAAAAATCCTTTATAAAAGACCACTGGTTTGAAGGGATTCTAATACTTCTTTTGATTGTAGATGTCTCCCTGGGCTTATCTTCGGGCAAATACGGGCTTTTTGAAATAGTGTTTATAAATCTTTCCATTTCAGATTATGCCCGATACCTGTCTTTGTTTACTCAATCATTTATCTTAATACTTTCTACTCTTGAAATCTTAAAGCTCATTCGCTACCTGTTGAGTTTTAAAATAAAGCCAAATATTGCATTCATAATCTCCTTTATGATATTGATTTCAATGGGAACTTTTCTACTGCTCCTCCCTGAAATGACAGCACCCGAGATGACTATCAGCTTTACGGATGCGCTGTTTACAGCTGTGAGTGCTGCTACTGTTACCGGACTGGTAGTAGTTGACACAGGCACCTATTTTACTTTAAAAGGGCAGCTTATTATAATGCTGCTGATACAGTTCGGAGCTATTGGAATTATCTCCTTTGCCAGCTTTTTTGTGTATTTCATGAAAAAAGGAATTGGTATCAAACAACAAACGGCTTTAAAGGAATTTTTAAATGAAGAAAACCTTTTTAACACCAGGCAATTATTAAAGAAAATCATTAAATACACCTTAATAATTGAAGGCTTAGGCTTTGTATGTATGTATTTTTTATGGGGCAACAGTGTTGAATTCTCCAGCCAGTCTGAGCGTATATTTTTTACTCTTTTTCATACGATTTCAGCATTCTGTAATGCCGGCTTTTCATTGTATGAGGATGGATTGATGACCGGTAATCTGGCTTATGCCTATGTCCTTCACATACTTTTTGCGATTTTAATTTTCTTTGGATCTCTCGGATTCCCTGCAATCAGAGATTTATTTGGTGTAGATATGCTGAGAGAAAGGTTGAAAAAACCCTGGAAAAGATGGAAAACCAGTACTATAGTTGCCGTTTACACCTCAGTAGGTTTAATTGTAATCAGCAGTTCTTTATTTCTGTTCTTTGAGTGGAATAATAGTCTGGCTGATAAAAATACATTTGAAAGTATTATCTCCTCTATTTTTCAGCTAACATCGGGAAGGACAGCAGGATTCAGTACTTTAGAAACCGGAAACCTCACTACACCGGTTTTAATTTTAATAATTTTCAACATGTTTATCGGGGGCTCTTCCGGGTCAATGGCAGGAGGTATTAAAACCTCTACTTTCTTTATTATATCTTTAGGTGTTTATAGCTTTTTAAGAGGAAGAAAAAAACTTGAATTTCAAAAAAGAAGTTTTTCTTATGATTTATTAAATCGTGCATTTGCCCTTTTCTTTTTCTCTTTCGGGATTATCTTTACCGGAATATTTTTATTGAGTTACACCGAAACAGATACCGATTTTTTAGCAATTTTATTTGAAACTGTCTCAGCTACCAGCATAGTCGGGATGTCTATGGGTATAACTGAAACTCTTTCTACTTATGGAAAGTATATTATTATTGGGTGCATGTTTATCGGAAGAATTGGCCCCTTAACACTTGCTTTTTCTTTATTGTCGAGTAAAGCAGAGCCAAATCACAAATATCCAAATACGCACATGATGATAGGTTAATTATTTATTTTGGAAATAATTTACAAACTAACTCATGCTAAAACTGTTATTCTTTTCAGATTTTTTATATTATTTATCATTCTCTCACATTAGTAACCTTATTTTTAATAAATTTGCCGCGTTAAAAATTTAAATCCAAATGAGCAAAGCAAAAAATTTATTTAGTTATTCCATTGGAAAGAAATTAATCATGAGTATTACAGGTTTATTCCTAATCTCATTTTTAATTGTCCATTTATCCGGTAATTTATTATTATTAAAGCAGGATGGTGGCGTTGCTTTCAATGCTTATAGTGACTTTATGTCAACGAATCCTCTAATCAGAGTTACAGAAATAATTCTGGTGTTGGGCTTTTTGTTTCACATTGTAGACGGATTATGGTTGGCAAAATTGAACAAAGATGCCAGACCGGTGAATTATAATGTTAAACCGGGTAACAAAACCAGCTCTTGGTTTTCCCGAAATATGGCTGTAACCGGCTCTATTATACTTATCTTTTTAGTAGTCCATCTGCGTGGTTTTTTGGTAGAACACCGTATTTTGGGTAATCCTAAAACTATGTACGAAATCGTTCAGGAGGCATTTGAAATCCCATGGTATTCCGGTTTCTATGTTTTATCCATGATACTGCTTGCCTTTCATTTAAACCATGGCTTTCAGAGTGCTTTTCAATCTCTTGGACTAAATCATAAGAAATATAATGGTTTAATCAGTAAAACAGGTACTTTTATATCTATTATTATACCTCTGGGGTTTGCAATAATTCCTATTTACTTTTTAGTAAAATCTTATTTGAATTAAACAACATCACCTTATTAGAGGTTTTACATGATACAGAAACAATCGTAAACAGATAAAACAGAAAGCATGAATACACTTGATTCAAAAATACCGCAGGGGCCCATAGCCGACAAATGGAAGAACCACAAATTTAATCTTAAACTTGTGAACCCTGCAAATAAGAGAAAATTTGATATCATAGTTGTAGGTACCGGATTAGCGGGAGCATCGGCCGCCGCTTCATTTGGTGAATTAGGCTATAATGTCAAGTGTTTTTCACATCATGACTCACCCAGAAGAGCCCATTCTGTAGCTGCTCAGGGTGGCATAAATGCTGCAAAAAACTATAAAAACGATGGAGATAGTATATATCGACTTTTTTATGATACTGTAAAAGGGGGTGATTTTCGTTCCAGAGAAGCAAATGTTTACAGACTAGCTGAGACCAGTGTATCCATAATAGATCAGTGTGTGGCCCAGGGTGTGCCTTTTGCAAGAGAATATGGAGGATTGCTTGATAATCGTTCTTTTGGAGGAGCACAAGTATCCAGAACTTTTTATGCCAGAGGTCAGACAGGGCAGCAATTGTTATATGGAGCTTTTGGAGCTTTAAACAGGCAAATTGCAGCCGGAACAGTAAAAATGTATCCAAAACATGAGCTTTTAGATGTTATAGTTGTAGATGGAAAAGCTAAGGGTATCGTTACCAGAAATATGAATACAGGTGAAATTTCCAGCCATTCAGGGCACGCTGTGGTATTGGCTACTGGAGGGTACGGAAATGTGTTTTATCTGAGTACAAATGCCAAAGGCTCAAACGTTACCGCTGCCTGGAGAGCACATAAAAAAGGAGCTTTCTTTGCAAATCCTTGCTTCACTCAAATACACCCTACCTGTATCCCGGTTTCAGGTACTTATCAAAGCAAGCTCACTCTTATGAGTGAAAGTTTGCGTAATGATGGAAGAGTTTGGGTTTCTAAACAAAAAGATGATAAAAGAGCGCCTAAAGATATACCTGAAAATGAAAGAGATTATTTCCTGGAAAGAAAATATCCTTCATTTGGCAATTTAGTTCCTCGCGATATTGCTGCAAGAAATATTAAAGAAGCTTGTGATGATGGAAGAGGTGTGGGACTAACCGGTCAGGCCGTTTATTTAGATTTTGCAGACGCCATCAATAGGTTAGGTCAGGACACCATCAGCCAGCGATATGGTAATCTGTTTGAAATGTACGAAAAAATTACCGGTGATAATCCTTATAAAACACCAATGAGAATTTATCCGGCTGTTCATTATACGATGGGTGGTCTATGGGTAGATTATAATCTGATGACGAATGTTCCGGGTCTGTTTGCTATCGGTGAAGCTAATTTTTCTGACCACGGAGCCAACCGATTAGGAGCATCTGCTTTGATGCAAGGCCTTGCTGATGGATATTTTGTTATCCCATCAACAATTGGAGACTATCTTGCAAATGAAGGCTTTGATAAAATTGATGAAAAAAGTGCAAATTTTAAAGAAGCTGAAAGTAATGTAAAAGAAGATTTAAAACACTTATTATCAATCAAGGGGGAAAAAACTCCTGATGAATTACACAGAGCTTTAGGGCAGATAATGTGGAATAAAGTCGGCATTGAAAGAACAGAGAAAAGTTTAAATGAAGCCATTAGAGATATTCAGGGTTTAAAAGAAGAATTTAAAAATAACCTTTTAGTCTCCGGAGTTAATGAAGAATTAAATGAACAGTTAGAAAAAGCAGGTCGTTTAAGAGATTTTCTGGAGTTAGGCGAATTAATGGCTAAAGACGCTTTAGAAAGAAAAGAATCCTGTGGCGGACATTTTCGTGCAGAATATCAGACTGAAGAAGGTGAAGCACTTAGAAATGATAATGACTTCAGCTATGTTGCCGCCTGGGAATATAAAGTAGAAGGCCATCAGTTGCACAAGGAAAATTTAACGTTCGAATATGTAAAACCCTCTCAAAGAAGTTATAAATAAACAGCTTATGAAGTTGAAATTAAAAATTTGGCGTCAAAAAAACGCGCAGGACAAAGGAGCTTTCAAAGAATATGAAATGGAAGGTATCTCAAAAGATATGTCATTCCTTGAAATGCTCGATGTTTTAAATGAATCACTGATAAAAAAGGGAGAAGATCCCATTGCTTTTGCGCACGATTGCCGGGAAGGAATTTGCGGTTCATGCGGCCTTCACGTGAATGGCAGGGCTCACGGACCCGTAAAAGGTGCTACCATTTGTCAGGTTCATATGAGAAGTTTTGAAGATGGACAGACTATTGTGATTGAACCCTGGAGAGCAGCAGCTTTCCCTATTATTAAAGATTTAGTTGTTGACCGCACGGGATTTGATCGGATTCTTCAAGCGGGAGGCTATATATCTGTAAATACAGGTAGTGCGCCTGAAGCTAATTTAATCCCAATAAATAAAGATGATGCTAATGAAGCTTTTGATGCTGCGGCATGTATTGGTTGCGGAGCATGTGTAGCTGCCTGTAAAAATGCATCCGCCATGCTTTTCACAGCAGCTAAAGTATCTCACCTTTCACTTTTACCACAGGGAGGAACTGAATCTACAGAAAGAGTTATCAGAATGGTTGAAGTTATGGATAATGAAGGTTTTGGAAATTGTACTAATACCGGTGCATGTGAGGCCGAATGTCCTAAAGAAATTTCAATTTCCCATATAGCCAGAATGAACAGAGAGTTTTTATCTTCCTCTGCAAGAAAATAAATTTTTCTTAAATATCTATTTAAAGAACCGGTCTGTAACTATTCCGGTTCTTTTTTGCCTAAGCTTGCCAACTTATATATTTTCTCTATTCTCTATTGCGTTAGAAATAAAACTTTAATAGTGGTTTTCTAAATGCCCCGTCTTAAACCATATGGAGTCGTTTTAAATTTGCTGCATGCATCTACCAACATTTACAGAATCAGGGTTATAAAATAATAGAACATTTGAACAATCGAATAGTGAAGTAAAACGAAAGAAAAAAAGAAACAGGTTAATTTTAGTAACGTTCTGATTTCTTCATTCAAATGTTCTATTGTTCCAATCAACCATTCCTGTTTTGTGCAATGGGTAACCCAAAATCAAGTTTTTTTTTCCGTTAAGGGATGATTATCAATATAGGAATTTTAGAGCGTCGACGTCGCACACAAAACAGGAAATCATAATGATTTACCATTTTATTTGACTTTAGCAAAAAGCAAAAAAAAGAACTTTTTTTAAAAAAAAATTTGACTTTTATAAATTTTGCTTTTATCT